>JAGXIC010000282.1 GCA_024635875.1 Pricia sp. | reverse complement strand
TAGAAACCCTGTTTCCTTAAAAAGGATGCGTCGATTCTGCCCTTCCAAACGCTCACTACGATTAAATTCTACCTCTTGAAGGCTTAGCACCGCGCTCAAAACAAAACGTTTTATTTTGAAGATAAAAACACATTACTTTATATATCTCATTCTTCCGATACTATGCATTTCATGTTCCAAAGATGACACTAAAATTGAAAACGAAAAAGAATTTGAAATACCGAATTAAATGGAAGTTAAGGTAGAATGGAACGATTTAATTATTGGAAAATAGAAGTATATTCAACAATATGAATTCGGAATTCAAGGGGGAGGATGTAACGCATCTCCAACCAGGGACAATTATACCTTTAAAGGCGAATCGATCGTGCTTTATGATAGTTTTGTTGGTGATTGTGAAGAAGGAATTTACTCAATTAATGAAAGAAGTTTAAGCTTCTCATTTGCATGTATTTATTATGAATATAATGTAGAAATCCATTTTTTATCAAATGAACTTTTGATTCTTACTTCTACAGGAGATGATTCGTCTATATATAGGGTTTACCAAAAAATCGATACTTGAACTAGTACCCAGCTAACAAAGCTAATGGCTCGTTTAATGGAAACAAATTAGATTAGGGCCTGTTAAACTATTAAGTTGGTAAAGCTGCATCTAAAATTTACTGTCATCGGTTTTTATAAAAAATTGGTAGAAGCGCCACTATTTCTTGAAGGGTACGCTGTCCCTTATCTTTATTATACCAGTGCTGGATTTCCTCCTTAATTTCTGGCAAAAGTTCGCCGTGTTCTTTTTTATGGGCCAATACCAATTGGGCAGCAGGTTTTGGCCTAGGAACCCCAGGTACTAAATACCGCATTGCTGTCATCGAGCAATTTCAATTTGGGAATGGACATAGCACCATTAGTCAAAAATCGGTTCATCAATTCTGTATTTTCATCGCGCAGCAATATTTTAAAATCGATATTCCCATTGATTTCCGCAATTTTGTCCATAACCGGCAAGGTAGGGGCCGCATCCCCGCATCAGCTTTCGGTCAGCACCAAAAGTGTTATCTTTTCGGTTATCGATTCGATTTTAGAAACCGTCTCCGCATCTATCTTAACCGTCTTGTCAAAACGTTTCACACGCCGGTCGTTCAGCTGCGTGTAATGGGCCAAAGCTTCGGTCTGCTTCGGGCCAATCGATTTGCCATCACTTACTAATCTTCGCACCAGTTTGCGATAATCATCATAGCTCATAGCATCATCAAATTCTTCAGCGGTTAACCTTTGCTTTACATATTTCGAATTCTGATTTTTCATAGCATCTCCTTTAGCCGTAAATTTTAACAACTGGCATGAAACAAATTTAAGGGGAGGCAAATACTCGGCAAAATCTATCTGGAAGTAGTATTTCAACATCTTCGCGTTATAGAAAGTCCATAGTACCAAAACTGTATTGAATAAGGGTCAAAACACGATTAAGTTAATAGTAATACTATCACTTATCGAGTGTTTAACAACTATTTAACGGTTGTAGGACTTTCTGAATAAGTGATTTTTTATATATTTATAGTGGAGGTAAATCATTTAATAGACCAAGAAATGAGAAAAGCACTATTATGTGTCGTATTCTTCATATTATGCACTTTGACGAATGCGCAGCAGTTGTATGAATTGAAAATCCATCAATCCCAAACCTTGGATTATCACGATATAACCAATGGTCAATTGATAACTTTACCCAACACTAAGTTCATCGTAATGATGGGCGGGTTAAATGACTGGGACGGGCTGGCAAATTACTTCAATATATATGGCAGTAAATTGATTGTCGATAGTCTAGACCGTAAATCGGACGGGAGCAAGGATGTTGTGTTAAGGCGTGAAGACGGTAGAGAATTTTATGATAGATTTCCTACCATTTTAGCAACGCTAACTCCTTTAAATCAAATAACTCGAGAATTGGACGCCAAGTAATTTCAAGCTTTGCATAATAAAAGCGCTTGTTTAAAATGCGCACTAATTTGATTTTGACGATATTGCGGAGTGAACCTGTAACTGAATAGCACGAGTAAAATTTCTTATAAGAGCACCGGTCTTGTCCTTTCTCATTCAGAGAAAGTAATTCAAAACCGGTGCCACTATTTTAACATCCTTCTTAAACCTTAATACTTTGGACATATTGAATGAAGTGACGACTAAAAAACACAGATGTGGCTGGTGCGCCGGCGATGACCTTTACGAAGCCTATCATGACCAAGAATGGGGCGTGCCCATTAGAGATGATGATACGTTGTTCGAATTTTTGATTTTGGAAACGTTTCAAGCGGGATTAAGTTGGATTACCATCCTCCGTAAACGGGAAAATTTCAGAAAGGCCTTTGATGGTTTCAATTATAAAAGGATAGCCCAGTATGATGAAGCAAAAGTTGAATCTCTTTTACAGGATGCGGGAATCGTTAGAAACAAGTTAAAGGTACGCGCTACCGTCTCCAATGCCCAAGCTTTTCTGAAAGTTCAAGAAGAATTCGGAAGTTTTAGCACCTATATGTGGAATTTTGTGGATGGAAAACCCATCAAAAACAGCGTTAAGAAGTATACCGATGCCCCTGCGAACACCGAACTTTCGGACACCATCAGCAAGGATATGAAGAAAAGAGGCTTTACATTTGTCGGAAGTACCGTCATATATGCCCACATGCAAGCCACGGGAATGGTGAACGACCATGAAATCGATTGTTTTCGATACGATGAGGTTTGAATGATTCAGGGTTTAAATCTGAAGATGGTAGATTTAGGTTTAAAGGTCGAGCCCACTCTGAAAACCAACTTGAACCTTGAAAAGTTACCTAGTATCGATTAAAACTTGCCCTTAGTACTTCGGCTACGCTCGGTATAAATGAAAGCCGAAGGCTTAAATTTTTGTGGTCGCCTTGATAAAATTGGCTACAACCCATACTTTAAAAAACCCATGAATTTCTTTCTTGGCATTTCCTCCGCGCCCATACTTTCCAAATGTGCAGTATGCATCTGACAATCAATTAGGGTATACTTCTTAGCTTCAAGCTCTTGGGCCAATTTTATGAACGCGAACTTCGAGGCATTGCTGACTTTTCCGAACATGCTTTCACCACAGAATATGTGGCCGATATCGATACCGTAGAGGCCACCGACCAACTGGTCGTTTTCCCATACCTCGTATGATTTGGCATAGCCTTTTTTATGCAGTTCGATGTAGGCTTCCCT
This sequence comes from Pricia sp., assembly GCA_024635875.1. Taxonomy (GTDB): domain Bacteria; phylum Bacteroidota; class Bacteroidia; order Flavobacteriales; family Flavobacteriaceae; genus Pricia. The sequence goes on along the minus strand of JAGXIC010000282.1, from coordinate 17,296 downwards.
AATCTCCGCGGTAATCCAAGTGCCGTGTTGACCCGTTCTTTTGATGCTGGAACAGTGTTCGATAACCGATTCGAAATGGCTGTTCCGCGTCAACCGGAACTGGTCGCTTTTCATCACCTTCCGCATGCTTTTTGAAATCCTTATTCTACTGGGAAACAAGACCATTCTTGGATCGGGACTCCACCAAAGAATGGGCGAATCGATATCGAACCATGGAAAGATCCCGCTTCGGTACGCCAAAATGAGCCGTTCGGGCGAAAGGTCGCCGCCTACCGCCAGAAGGCCTTCGGGGCTGGCGTTTTCTACAGGCGGGAATTTCAATCGGTCGTCGAGGAAGGTTAAAGGATTGATACTATCGTTAGTGTTCAAAAAAAGATTTTGTCCAAAATTACGAAAACCTAACCATACGTCATTAATAGACCCGTCCGGTTTTACAAACCGGACGGGTCTATTTTGTAAACAACCTGCAAGGTTTCCCGCCAACGGCAGAACCTTGTAGGTTTGGTAGCGTGTACTTGGACTGGGCCACACTTCCAAGGAAATCCGATGAAAAAGCGGACAACACCTTGCCGGTCGACAGAGATTATCGACCTTATCCTAGACTAAGCTTAGAACATACTTTAACAGATTACTACCTTCGCGGGAATGACAACCCTTCGACTGCGCTCAGGGTGACATTTACGTTAAAACGGCAGGTCGTCGTGGTCTTCTTCGTTCAGGTTATCGGCGGGGGCGAATGCTTCTGCGGGTGGTACCGGGGGTGTGGCGTTGCTTGCCTGTGCGGTCTGTAGGTTTTCGATACGCCAGCCCTGAATGGAATTAAAATATTTGACCTCCCCTTGGGGATTGGTCCACTCCCGGCCGCGAAGATTGATACTGACTTTTACGTTTTGGCCTACACTGTAGTTGTTAAGCAAATCTGTTTTGTCCTGAACGAACTCAATGGCAATAGGTTGAGGATATTGCTCCTCGGTGGTGATGATTACTTCCCGCTTTCTAAAGCCGTTGCTACCGTACTCCTTGGTTTCATCGATTTTTTTGATTTTTCCTTCTACTTCCATGACTATGAATTATATGTTAACTAAAATTTTGAGAATTAAAAGTAGCAGTATTGCGTTAATCCACCTAATAAATCATCCTCAAGTTATCACAAGAAATAAACAGTAGCATGTCGCCCTGCATACCATTTTATTCCAAATTGCGTTATCTTTGACAAGAAACCCTAGCAAGGTAAAGCCATCCGCCTAAATCGGTCGCAAAAGATACTCTGATCGGATGAATTTTAATCCTAAAAACAAATCTTCCAATATTGTACTATTGATAGCATCCTTTGTTATCGTAAGCCTTATCCTTTGGAATACGAATAGTTTTTTTAAGAAGTTCAAGGAAGAGGAACGCCTTAAAATGGAAATCTGGGCGACCGCGCAATCCGAATTCCAACAATCTTCCGAAGATGCCGATCTTGGCAACCTGCACCTCAAGGTCTTTCAGAACAATAGATCGACCCCAATGATCTTGGTCAATAAGGACGGTTCGACAAAGACCAACAACATCGACCCCGAAGAGGAATTGGACTCTCTCGATGTACAAAATCGCATTAAAAAATACAGCAAAGAGAACGTTCCGATATCCATAGATCAGCAAGGCGAGCATTTGGCCACCTTATATTATGGCAACTCCGAAGTGCTCAACAAGCTAAAGTTCTATCCCATTGCCCTTTTGCTCATTATTTTTCTCTTTGCAACGGTCATTTTCTTTTTTTTCAAGACCAGCAAAGCTTCGGAACAGAACAAGCTTTGGGCTGGCATGGCCAAGGAAACCGCCCATCAGATCGGAACCCCCCTATCATCGCTTTTAGGCTGGAACGAACTTCTGAAGACGGAAAACATCAACTCCGAGATCACCAAAGAAATCGAAAAGGATATTGACCGCTTGCAAACGATTACCGAACGCTTTTCGAAAATCGGCTCCCTGCCCAAGCTCGATGCCCACGATATCGTGAAGGAGACGAAAGAGGCCTATGACTATCTGAAATTGAGGAGTTCGAAATTGATCAATTTCTCGTTCGATTCGCAAGTTGAAAACATGCCCGTGCTATTAAACCACGCCCTCTACCATTGGACTATCGAAAATCTGGTGAAAAACGGTATCGATGCCATGAAGGGCAAGGGAGATATTGCCATCGAAATCTTCCCGAACGGCAAAAACGTACATATTCAAGTATCCGATACGGGCCACGGGATATCCAAAAGTGACTATCAGGCGATTTTTAACCCTGGTGTTACTTCGAAAAAACGCGGGTGGGGATTGGGCCTATCCCTAGTGAAAAGAATCATTGAGGAATACCATGACGGAAAAATAAAGGTACTTTCGTCGAGCAAGCAAGGTACCGTGATGCAGATATCCTTAAGGGTTTATGGTTCGTAGTTTGGTGTATGATGTTTAGTGTTTGGAGTTTTAAAAAAGTAACAAAAGAATGAAGTAAGGAGTTAAGGACCGAATGCCAAAAAAATATAAAAATTTTTGAGTTGTACTAGTTGTGTTGAAAAAATTCTAAATTTTTATCTTATTTTAGTGGATAGATATGGCAAAAGAAAAACTGATAACGATAAAGCAGTCCAATCTGACGAACAATTGTCCGGAATGTTTTAACCAAGACCTAAAGTTATCTTTTTTTCAGAAGCACCGATACGGGAAGCTTTCACATAGAACCACCAACGAGGTGACCCACCAATTGGTGTGCAATACCTGTGGCTCGACAATATACCCTGTAAAGTGGACCGATGATATCGAACGAAGCTTTAAATATTACCAGAAAATGGTAGTACCGGAAAGGACCTCGCTTCAGTTTACGGCGCTATTTTGGATAGTGATGCTTTTTATGATAGCTATAGTGGGTGCCGGTGTATACGTGTTCATCAAAAGAGGCGAACTTCTTTAAGGGAATTATAATTTCTCAGTTGATTTTACCTAAAGAATTAGATGGTACCCCTGATTACATGGGAAGTTTAGACCGGATTTTCTCCGCAATCGCCTCGAATTCCTCTTCAGATAGCGCTATTTTATGTTGGAAAGTGGCATCCCCCATTCCGTTCAAGGGAATTAGGTGCACGTGTACGTGTGGAACTTCCAATCCGATAACCGTTATGCCGACCCGTTTGCAATCAATGACCGCCTCAATGGCCTTACCCACTTTTCTTGAAAAGGCCATGAGCCCCATGTAAGTCGCCTCGTCTAAATCCATAACCTTGTCCACTTCCTTTTTTGGGATGCAGAGCGTATGGCCCTTGGCGTTCGGATTAATATCTAAAAACGCAAAAAAGTCATTATCCTCCGCTATTTTGTAACAGGGAATTTCGCCGGTGATGATTTTAGTGAAAATGCTTGCCATAGGAAGGTTCAAGGTTTAAAGTTCAATGTTTAAGGTCATCAATCTTATTGCTAATCTGTTTCGACGTAGCGATTGAACCTTAAAAGTCGGCAATCGCCATCATTGCTACTGCTACTGCCGCGTAATTTCTAAAATATCGAACTTTAGTGTCCCGTTCGGCACCGTGATTTCGGCGGTGTCGCCTACTTTTTTACCCAAGAGTCCTTTTCCGATGGGGGAGTTAACGGATATTTTTCCTGTTTTCAAGTCCGCTTCACTTTCGGCCACCAAGGTATACTTCATTTCCATACCGTTGTTTTGGTTCTTCAGTTTAACGGTCGATAGCACTAGAACTTTTGAGGTGTCGAGTTGGGATTCGTCGATAAGGCGTGCGTTGGAAAGGGTTTCCTCCATTTTCGAAATTTTCATTTCCAATAGTCCCTGTGCTTCCTTGGCCGCATCGTATTCCGCATTTTCGGATAAATCGCCCTTATCACGGGCCTCCCCGATGGCCTGTGACGCTTTGGGGCGCTCCACATCCTTTAGCTTGTTGAGCTCGTCCCTTAATTTTTTTAATCCCTCTTTTGTGTAATATGATACGTTACCCATGATATCCTCGTTAAACAAATACTATGGAACTGATATAAACTAGACTTTATTTAACAACCGTTAAAATCAATTCAATACAATAGGAAAATCCTCTATGTAGGCCATGGCAATCTCGGCTTTTTTAGAGAGGATTTAACGCAAATATACATAAAATTTGTTCAATTTTGCAATTCAGTAATTTACTATGGCTCGTATTTTAGGCTTGATTTTGATGATAACCCTGTTTTCTTGCGATAACGACCGCGGTACCCGTAACCCCTATTTGCAGGAAACCGGTTTTCGTTTCGACATGAACCTGAACTTGCCCCTGTATAGTCCGCTGACCAACTTCGGCAATGCTATTTTCGTCGACAACACGGGCATTGGTACCCGAGGTTTTTTTGTTATTCAATCAGGCATTGGGCAATACCGCGCTTTCGAGGCCAGTTGCCCCAACCACGTACCCAATGACTGTTCGACACTAATATGCGAGGGCCAGACCTCAAATCGCAAGGGCCAGACCGCAACATGTTCTTGTGAAGGCTATGAATACAGTCTGTTTACCGGGCAACTGATCAACCGGCCCGACGACGGCAATCGCTACTACGATATGCTCGAATATCGGGCAACAAAAAGTGGGAATGTGGTGGTGGTTTCGAATTAGATCGAACAACTTAGACCCTAACCGAATGTCGTGCCCAAAGCGAAATCGAAAGGGAAGCAAGGTTGCAAAAAGATTTCAGTTATTTAAAGCGCTCCCAAAATTTTATCCATCACCCAGCTGGTGTGCAGTGCTGTTTTTCCTGTGGACGGATGGGTAATATTCCCCAATAGATTATCTTTTAAACTTTCGACATGAAACTGCTGTACGTGCTTCGGATGTTCTATAAATAATTTTTGTTCCCCCTTTGCGTTTTTTAGGATAAGCTCATTCTCGTCAAAGAGCGAAAAGATAATCTTGCCTTCGCTACCGAAAATTTCAACGGAATCTATTCGTTCATTGCAACCAAAATTCCACGCGGACTCTCCGGTAACACCAGTTTTGTGTGACCATGTCGCCGAAAGGGCATCCTTGGCGGAATAGAGTCCCTGTTGGTTTTTCGCTATGCCATATACCTCATGAAAATCTCCCAGATAATACGCGAAAAGGTCGAGGCCGTGACTGGCCAAATCGTCAAAATAGCCGCCGGGGGCGACCTTGGCGTCGGTACGCCAGTTGTATTCCCCACTCTTATCCATTTCATTGGGCGGTTGGGCCAACAACCAGCGGATATGTCGTACCTCCCCGATTTCTTTGGCGTCAAGCCATTCTTTAATCTTTAGGAACCTGGGCAATGTGCGCCGATAGTAGGCCACAAAAAGAGGCAGGTCTTTCGCTTCAAAAGCCTTCTGTATTTCCAGACTTTCGGCATAACTGGGCGCCATGGGCTTTTCGATACAACATGGTTTTCCTGCGGCGGCCACCTTTAGCGCATATGCTGCGTGGCTGTCCGGCGGAGTGGCTATATACACGGCATCGACCTCATCATCGTTTATAAGCTTGTCAGCATCGGAATAAAACTTGGGTACGCCATGGCGTTTGGCATAATCCTCAGCCTTGACCGCATCTCGGCGCATGACAGCTACAAGCTCAAAACCGTCCGTATTCTGGTAGGGAGGGCCGCTTTTCACCTCGGTAACGTCGCCGCAGCCGATGATACCCCAGCGGATGGTTTTTGTTTTGGTATTCATGTGTTATTTTTAAAATAGATTATGTCTGAAAGTAGCTAATTATTTCTGAAAAGCAACCGAAACGTTAATTCCAAACAAACAAGTACCAAACTCCAATAGTATCCGATTGATTCCCAGTGCACCAAGTAGTAAAATTTTCATTGATCCATTTTTATATAGGCTTACGAGGAAACTTTTTTTCCAAAACTTGCATCATGGCGGGTCTATTGTTATACGTATTTCTAAAAAACAACACCAAATTTTCTACCCGCTCTTCGCCACCTTGCATTTTTTCTAGCTTTTTGAGGTATCTCGCTGTTTCGTTGTAAATACTCCGGCCCGTATCTTTTGCCTTGAACTTAATGGCAACTTCATAACAATCCAATAGTTCATTTGGATATTCACTGATAAGATAGGATGCGTAACTATCTAAAAGGGAAAGGGAGCTCGGCACCAATTGCAGCTGTTTCAACAGCCGCGACCATTGCTTTTCTTCGGTGAAAATATTGGCCAAGGCCGTTACCTCCTGAAAGGAAGCCCGCTGTCCAGTACCATGAATTTTTTTTATAATGCTTTCATAGATATCGAGCCATTCATCTCTGGCGTAGGTCTTTTTCAACCTTTGGTAATATTCCATACTGTACCAATTATCAAAATAAAGCTTGACGGCATATTTACGAATATCCTTTATATTATTTTCCTTCTCGGCAATGTTCAATAATTCATCTTGCCATTGACGGGTATGGCCTGCGAACCTTCTTTCTTCGGAAACAGTTATACCCTCGTGACAAAGTTTCTTTGCTTTTTCGAAATTCTTTTGGGCCAAAGCTTTGTCGATCAACAGCATCCTAAAGTCGGGGTGCTCCTTATTTTTCTCGACCAAGGCATCGGCCTCCTTGTTCCTCTTCGATTTTTTCAGATATTCGATTTTCGTTTTGATCAAGTCGACCAATCGATATTTTGAATAGTTGTCCAATCTTGCCTTTTCGATTTGGACATCCAACAGAGCGTAAAATTTCGCTTCTTGCTCTTTTAAGGTTATCAATTGCGGCATAAGGTCTAGAAAATTACTTTCGTACCCGAAATTGCGGTATTTTTCCTTGGGAAACTCGTCGTGGCAATATTCAAAAAGCCCGTCTTTTACCATGGGAGGCGTTTTCTGTGCAATCGCGTACAGGACTTCAAAAGCATCATCCATCACAGAACCTGTAGAACCGTCGGAATCATCTACATGGAGCATCATAACCGGAACTTCCTCTATAAGAGTTTTAACGATGACCAGGGCTTCCCTTTGATTTTTTTCCGCTAAGAGTCGTTCTGCCTTTTCAACCAGTTGGAACAATGGGATTACCAATTTTTTTGTCCCTCTATAATCGATATACCCTTGACGCCCCTTTGCCGCTTTATATATATTCCGTACTAGGGTACGATATTTCGTATCGGGGTCTTCGTCCAACAATTCGCTAAAATGTGTCACAAAGGTATTTTTAAGACCCCCAAAATCACGGAATTGTGCTATTATAAATGTTTCAAGCTCCTTCTTGTCGGTTTTTTTCAGTATTTCCTTTACCTCGTCCTTACAGATGGGTTTTTTATTTGCTCCGATTTTTTTAGGATGTTTTTTTCTCGATTCCAGTTCTGTTGCTATCGCATAAAAAACGGCCACAGCATGTTTACAGATCGGGCCATGTTCATACGGGCAGGTACAATCCCAAGTTTTGATCTGTGTCCTGTTCGTTCGGACCTCCACGCTATACGTTTCCGTTCCATACACCTGTGCCATCCAAAGACCGGATGCCACTTTTTCCAGGTTGTCTACGTTTTCTTCCTGAAAGTAATCGAGCCCACGGCCAAGTATTACATCATCTACATGCGCTTCGAAGTCTTTTAGTGTCATGTAATTCAAAGGATAATGATCAAAAGGTTTTTAAAATGTCACCCGGCAAAAGTACTGGATTATCATAACCGCAGAAATTACAGCCACAGATTTAACATCCTGAAATCAGCTCAAACTATCCGTAATTAATGATGCGACCTTAAGCACCTGTTTGTTAAAGCCTTAATCTTTTAACCATTGCAGGTACTCCGCTATTTTTGGTAATTCCATAATCTCCCAAGTTACTTCATCACCATAAAATTACGCCGTATACTTCTGGCTCTCGAGCAAATCAATATTTTTATCTCCTTTTACATTAAAAGGCGATAGATATGCCACAACTTTGTCAGGGTTTGCCTTGGCGTATACATATGTTCATGAATTTATCCTTTATCTTTTCCCCGGTATTCAAAACCGTACGGTCGCCCCCAACAAAAAGTTGATTCCCGCTTGCGGATAATAGCCTGCCCCTTCAAAAGTTTGTACGCTTCCCGAAGAATCATCGTCGAAGGTGAAAAAATAGCCATCGGAGACAACATCTTGATCCAGAATATTGTTTACCAGCCCTGAAAAGTTGATGCTTTTGATAATCTTATCGAATTCTAAGGTATAGGATAGATTGAGGTCGGTCTGCGAATAGGCATCTAAAATGGATGCTTTAGAATCGATATTGCCCAAATATTGCTTGCCCACGTATTTGGACAGGGCGCTAACTTGAAAGTTTTCGAAAGGGGAATATCCGATGCTATTTCCCAGAACTACATTCGGGGAATAGGCAATGTTGGTATTTCCCAAATCTTGCAAAACCCCATCTCGCTCAAAAACAAAATCGATGTTCTTATTGGTGCTGAAAGCCGCGTTGGGCCGCCATTGAAAGTTCTCCCCGATTAGGACAACGGCTTCGAGTTCAAGTCCCGCCCGGAAGCTATCCCCCACATTTTCCCGTAAAGGTGCGCCTACGTCGTTCAGCTCTCCCGTGAGCACCAGCTGATCTTTATAGCGCATGTAGTACGTGTTCGCATTCAATTGAAAGCTGGGCGAGACGTACCGCCAGCCCAATTCGAAATCGTTTAGCTTTTCAGGTTTGGGACTACCGCTCTCATAATCGTTACGGTTGGGTTCACGGTTGGCAACGGCATAGCTGAAATAAAAATTATTGTTCGCGTTCAGATCGTAGACCAGACCCGCCTTCGGATTGAAGAAGTTGAACGTATCATCGACAAGGCCCGTGTCTTCCCCATTGGCAGTATAAGCGACCGTTCTGTATTGTAGGTCTGCGTAGAGGTTCCATCTTTCGGTCAGGCCATAATCGGCCTTAGCATACACGTTAAAGTCGGTCTTCTTGGAATCGTCGTCGTAATAGCGATCCCGTATCTCACTATTGGAAGCAAAACGGGCCCAAATGACTTCGCCGAAATGTGCACCCTCATATCGGTTCAGACCTCCGCCAAAAATAAGTCCCAAATTATCTTTACTATAATTGGTCGAGAATACAGTGCCGTAGAAATCGTTGTCGAGCCAACGGCGGCGTATCAAATCGGTGGTGTTCACCAGCGAATCGTTAAATATCAGTGGTTCAAATCCATATTCGCCAAATGATTCATCTTCTCTGTATTGCTCGAAATAACCTCTGCCATGTGTAAAGTGAAAGGCGATATTCGTACTCCACGCATCGGAAAGTTGCTCGTTCCACAATAATTGAGCATGATCCTGCTTATAATTATCTACCTCGTTGTCATAGAACTGGGTAAAGCCGTCTTCACCGGTATATTCCCCAGCAGTATTAAAGGTACGGTCATTTTGTAAGGTTTGCCCATCGATACCGTTCCAAGATTGGTAGGTAATTTCATGACCTCCGAAGAGCAGGGCCTTTATCAAGGTGTTATCATCTTTATAAGCGGCCTGCAAAAAATAGGAATCCAAATCGGAGAAGGCCCTATCAATATAGCCATCCGAAGAAATTCTGGATAACCTTCCGGAAATCTCGATATGGTCGTTTAACAATCCCGTACTGAACTTGATGTTATTTCTCAAGGTATTAAAGCTTCCTATGGAGGAGGAAACCTGTCCGTATGCCTCTTTGGCAACCGCATCGGTCAATAGATTCAGGCTGGCCCCGAACGCCCCGGCACCGTTCGTAGACGTACCGACACCGCGCTGCAACTGCAGGCTTTCGGTAGAAGAGGCAAAATCGGGTAGGTTCACCCAAAAGGTACCGTGCGATTCTGAATCGTTGTAGGGAATACCGTTGATCGTAACATTGACCCGCGTCGCATCGCTACCACGTACCCGGATACCGGTATACCCAACGCCCGCCCCGGCATTCGAGGTTGTGACCACCGCGGGTAAAAAGTTGAGAAGCACGGGAATATCCTGTCCCAAGTTGCGCGGGGCAATTTCGTCCTTGTCTAGATTGGAAAAAGTTACCGGCGACGATTTGGTGACGCGTACCGCTTGTACGAACACTTCGTCGAGTACGACTTTGGTGCCTTCTAAAGAATCGATTTCTTGGTCTTGGGCCGATACGCCCAGGGTCAGCCCTAACAAGGCCGAGGTAATGAATATAGTTTTCATCCGTAAATATTTTACGAATAAAAGGGGCTATTATCCTGAGTTAACATTGATTTTTTGCCCAATTAAGGACGTAGAATTTCCAAGCAGCATGCTAAACATGCCATCCCTTGGCGGCATTACCCGCCCAGGTTCATTGGGTATAATCTCAGCTTCGTCCTGAACGTGTTTCAGGACCTGCCTGAAATCGTTCGGGATTTAGCACCCCTTTGAGATGGTGTAAAGGTAGTGTTGCCTTATTGAAATTCATAACTAAAAGATGTAAAAATTATTCTCGTAACCTATACGGCAAAACAATTAACGCTTCCTTATAAACCCTATCTGCTTTATATCCGTATTTTAGCAAGATTTCTATTCGATGTAGGTATGGTAAGCGAATCCAAAAAATCCAAAAACCAATTTACCCTTAGAATTGTAGCCAGCTATTTGATACTGGCCGTTTTGGCAACCGCCGTAGGCTATTTTGTCTATACGGAAATAAAATCCTACATCTCTACGGAGACCTCTGACGGCAATGATGTGAAATTATTGCGTACCAGCACTTTGGTAACCAATCTCTACGAGGCCGAAAGTCTTTCCAAACTCGCATTACAGGGCGATACCAATACCAATTTTGACGCCTATGCCCTTCGTATCGATTCGATACAGCTCGAAATCGACACGTTGAAACAGTTGATGCAGGGCAGCGAACAAAAAAGTCTTTTGGATAGCCTACAGCAACTTTTGGGGCAAAAGGTCGCAAACAACAATGAGCTGAAACGTCTTAAGCTAAAGAGTACTTCGAACAATTCTTTGGACAAAGCCTTAAAGGAATTTGAAAAAATCGATGAGTCCTATGGTAAATTTTCTGCCGAAAACCTCTTTCCAAATTTCGGCCAAGAATCGCCGAAGGTTCAAAAATCGTTACGGGAGTATGCGGCGCTCATTAACAAAAATGCGCCGATAAATGCTGATGGCACGGCCAATAACGCTTATATCGATTCCATTCTGAGTGCATCGAGGGAAATGCTGCGAAAAGCAAAACTCCAAGATTCAAAATCACGGTATTCGCTGACCCGCAAAGAACTGGAGGTAAACCGCAACGACCGAGAGCTTTCCCGACAGCTTCAGAATATTATCACGGCGTTCGAACAAGAGATTATGGCCAGTAGTTACGAGAGTAACATGAAAAAACAGGCCGCACTAAAGAGAACAACACGTATCGCCGGGCTTGCCGCCTTGATCGGCTTCTTTATTGTCGGCATCTTTTCTTTCTTGATTACCCGTGACTATTGGAAGGTTCAAACCTATCGGGTAAAACTGGAAAAAGAGAAAAAATTCTCGGAATCGTTACTAAAAAGTAGGGAACAGCTACTATCGACCGTCAGCCATGACCTGCGTACCCCGTTGAACACCATCAGCGGATATTCGGAACTTCTAGAAAGCACCGAGCTGACCAAAAAACAGGCAGGGTACATCAAAAATGTAAAATCGGCTTCTGAATATGTGGGCAATCTGGTCAACGACCTTTTGGACTTCTCAAAACTGGAGGCGGGAAAACTGAACATCGAAAAAGTACCCTTCATAGCGGCCAATTTGATTCAGGAAACCGCCGAAAACCTTCAAGCCCTGCACGCTAATAAAAAACTGAAATTGATTCTCGATATCTCGCCCGAACTTGAAAAAACCGTTTTGGGAGATCCTTTCAGGATACGTCAGGTTCTGACCAATCTCATCGGAAACGCCTTTAAATTCACCGAAGACGGTCACATTAAAATCACGGCCATGGCCGTTAGTGGAAAGGGAAAAGAATTGATCGCAAAAATCGAGGTTACGGATACCGGTATCGGTATCGCCAAAGAAAAACAATATCTAATTTTCAAGGAATTCACCCAAGCAGAGAGCGATACCGAAAAAAAATTCGGCGGCCATGGACTAGGGCTCACCATATCGAAAAAATTGGCAGAACTGCTCCGAGGTTCCTTGAAACTACACAGCAAATTGGGCGAAGGTAGCACGTTCATATTTCAACTGCCTTTAGAGATTACCAATGCGGTACAGGAAGCGGATAAAGAAATGCCCTACATGGCTCCAAAACTTCGTGTGCTAATCATCGACGATGATACCTCATTGCTACACATGCTGCGCGAACTGGCGGAAAGCATGGGAATTACCGCCCACACCTTTACCAACTTTCTTTCTATCGAAGAAGATTCGCATTTGGCCTACGATATTGTACTGACCGATATTCAAATGCCTCAGGTAACCGGTTTCGAAGTCTTAAAACGCCTTCGTTCCGGCAAGTATGAGCACTACATCGACCAGCCCATTATCGCCATGACCGGCCGTAGAGATCTCGGACCTGAATCCTACACCAGTATTGGCTTTACCCAAGTGCTACAAAAACCCTTTACAAAAGGGGAACTGGTCGCCACCTTAAAATTATTGGGTATCACTACCGCCAAAGAACCGAAAAGGGAAGAAGTTGTTGCGGTATCGCAAGAAACACCGACATTATATAGCCTTGAAATTATCCACTCTTTTTTAGGAAAAAACGAAGATGCCATTTATGAGGTACTCCAAACCTTTTTAAACGACACGCGAACCAATATGCAACTTTTGGAAGCGACCGTAACGGCGAACGATTATGACCAAGTTAACCATGTCGCCCACAGAATGTTACCTATGTTTCGCCAATTGAAGGTAAAGGAGTCGGTTTCCATTTTGGAAAAAATGGAGCTTGCTACTGCTGAAAACATGAAGAGCGTGACGCTATCGCAATACCTAAGACAACTTAAAACAAATGTGCAGGCCCTCGTGGCTGAGATGGGAGAGCAATCTGTGTTAAATTGACCTACAACCGACTAAAGATCCAAGTTATAGTGGTTGATTTTATTGTACAGGGTTTTTCTTGTTACTTGTAGCAACTTGGCCGCTTTTGATTTGTTGAAATTGGTTTTTTTCAGGGCTTTTATTATTCTATCCTTTTCAAATTCGGATTTGGAAAAACCATCGGCCACCGATTCCTTTTCCTTTGGCTGCAAAACTTCCCGGGGCAAAGCCTCTATCTGTACCTCATCACCCGTAGTCAAAAGTACGGCCCTTTTGATGACATTTTGTAGTTCACGTAAATTTCCAGGCCAATGGTATTGCTGAAAAACTTCCCACACCTCGTCCGAGAAACCATCCACATTTTTATCCAGCGCGGTATTCGCCTTTTGCAAAAAGTTCTCGGCGAAAAGTATCAGATCTTCGAACCGCTCTTCCAAAGAAGGTATCTGAATCGAAAACTCGTTCAAGCGATGGTATAGATCCTCACGGAAGGTGCCTTCTTCTACAGCCTCGGTCAAATCTTCGTTAGTAGCAGTAATGATGCGCACATCTACCACGATTTCTTTGGTACTACCTACCCGCTTGATTTTACGCTCTTGCAGCGCACGTAGCAGTTGTATCTGATTTTCATAGGAAAGATTTCCCACTTCATCCAAAAATAGGGTACCCTTATGGGCCGCCTCAAAGTTCCCCATTTTATCTTCAACGGCACCTGTAAAACTTCCTTTCATATGCCCAAAAAACTCACTTGTCGCCAATTCCTTGGGGATAGCCCCGCAATCCACCGCAATAAAATTGAATCCTTTTCGCTTACTCCCGTAGTGTATGGCCTTGGCGGTAACTTCCTTTCCGGTACCACTTTCTCCCGTAATCAAAACGGACATATCGGTCGGTGCTACCAAATCGATATACTCCGATAATTTTAGGGATGCCTCACTCATACCCTTAACGACCTTTGCGTCGGAAATAGTTGTTACCGAGCGCTCGTTTTTCGAAGAATCATTGTCTTTTTCTTCCGTAACAGGGGTTGCACTTGTGACTCGTAAATCCGAATCCCTAGGTATCTGGGCTTTAAGGGCATTGTCGAGAATCATGACAATCTCATCAGGGGTAAAAGGTTTTGAAATATAGTCAAAAGCACCTTTTTTCATGGCGTTAACTGCCGAACCTACCTCGGCGTAACCGGTCATCACAATTACTTGGGTCTTCGGGTTAACGCTTTTGATGTCGCCCAATAGCTGTATGCCATCATAATCGGGTAATCGTAAGTCGGTAAGAATAAGATCGAAATTAGTTGCCTCGAACTTTTCCTTGGCGTCGGGTGCGGTAAAACTGGTCTCTACATCGTAGCCGCGTTTGGTCAAAAACTTTTGGAGCATTTGGCAGAATGCTGCATCGTCTTCAATAATCAAGAGGTTTGGCATATTGCGTTCTTGTAATCAGTAAGTTGTTTATACGTAAAAATAGCACAAGAAAGCCTTTACTTATTTAAATTTAACTTAAAAAGGCCGTTTATCCGTTAGACGGCCCCTTTCATAGTCCACTTCACCCTATATACTAGGTACTTTTACAGGCTAACCCATAAAAAAAGGAATCGTTAAAAAACGATTCCTTTTTCCATAAATCCTTTTGGGTTTCCCCAAGCGATTTATACACTTCTTACTGCTCAACAGCGTTACCTTCTTCGTCAACGATAAGGGCACCTGAAGTACCATCCTCCAAAGAAACTTCTACTTTGAAATGACCAGCTTCATTCTTGGCAGCACTATTGACAGTAGCGCCAGGATAGTTAGTTTCGATCATAGAACTAACGGCTTCCGGTACTTCTTCGATAGCGATTTCGCTGAAATCGTCTTGGGCGACGGCTTCTGTACCAGCTTCTTGCCCTTCGGCAGCAGCATCGGTAGCTTCTTCCTGAACTTCTGAAGCAGCATCTTGTGCTTCAGTAGCTTCAGCTTCTTGTGCGAATGCAGTTAAACTTCCTAATGCAAATACGGCTGTAATAAATAATTTTTTCATGATGTTCTGATTCTAATGTTTATACTAATTCTAATGTTTATACTAATTCTAATGTTTATACTAATTCAATTCCCTTAGTCTAATGAAAATATGATACCAAAAACATCAATAATTGTAAAGTACTGATTATTAATTATTTGTACTAATTACCCAATACTTTTATTGTATAAAACTGTGTACTAAAATGCAGACTGGGTAAAATTTTCACAGTCAAATATTATCAACAGTTTTGGCCTTTCTGACAGTAAAACCCCTATGGATACAAAAGAAAGGAGCCGTACGTATACGACCCCTTTCTGACCAAACCAACTTGATACAAAACAAATTACGTAAGTTATTTACATTTCTATCCAGTTACCATTTTCGTCAGCATATAAAGTTCCGGCAGTTCCGTCTTCCAACGATACTTCCAATTTATATTGATTTGCTTCATTCACGTATGCCTTATCGATAGAAGCGGTAGGATAATTTTTAGAAACTGCAGATGTTACGGATTCCGGTAACTCCTCGGCAGTTACTTCGGCAAAATCACCTTGAGTAGCCTCTACTGCCTCAGTAGCTTCTGTGGTGGTTTCTTCAGCAGCTTCAGTTGCGGTTTCTTCAACAGCTTCAGCAGCTTCAGTAGCGGTTTCTTCAACAGCTGTACCAGCTTCTTCTACTGCGTTTTCTTCTTGTGCAAATGCAGTCATCGTTCCTAAGGACAATACTGCGGCAATCATTAAATTTTTCATGGATATAGTTTTAACTTGTTAACTACACAAAGTATAGAAATAATGATACCAAAACACAATATCCTCATAAAACATTGGTTACCAATATAATAAAAATATAATCAAAATTTTATGCTGTGTAATTTTGTATACTTTTTTATGAAACCGTGTAAAATGTATACGAAGGTTGAAGTTTCGGTTCCTGCAAAGCCTTGGAGACAAGTCACGTAGACGCTTCTTAGCTGCCAGTGGAAAATTTCGTATTTTGTTTTGAGCCTATTGGAAAAGATAGATTATAACTTGCAACTTTGAGTAAATTGAATCGATATTCCAGAAGATAATACGAAAGGGAAAAAGCCTAAAAATCCGATGGTCATTTGACCGAACTTTATTGAGTTGACTTTAAACCTTTGACAAAGTTGCAACAATATTCCAAGATCGATAATACTACAGGACATAAGAATGTGTAAAGTTAGGATGGTCACTAATCTTAAAGTTGAGCAAAAATAGTCATAAAAATCACGATTGCCTTCTGCACCATTTCAGCTTTAACTTAATACAGGTAAAACTTTGTCACAGCTGACTCTAAATTTTGACATTGTTGCTCTCCATTATATTCCAATGAAAAATGCAAGGCAGAAAAGGACGTGAAATTTCAATATACCTTTTCAACTTTATCAAAACCGGCTCTAAAACTTTGCCAGGGTTAATTTGATTATGAAAAAGCCCCAATCACCTTTCGGCAATCGGGGCTTTTCACTACTAAGTTAGATTAACTTAGTAACAAACATTTTCGAATTACATTTCAATCCAGTTACCTTCGGCATCAGCATACAATTCAGCTGATTCACCAGCTTCAGTAGTTACCTTCAACATATACTGTGAATCTGCATTCATACCAGCTTTATCGATAGTAGCACCTGGATGGGCTTCTTCCAAAGCGGCAGTAATAGCTTCAGGTACTTCTTCTACAGCAACCTCGTTAAAGCCATCTTGGGCAGCAACTTCTTCAGTAGCTTCTTCTGCAGACTCTTCAACAGCTTCGGTAGCATCTTCAGCAGCCTCGGTAGTCTCTTCAGCTGACTCTTCAACAGCTTCGGTAGCCTCTTCAGTAGATTCCTCTACAGCTTCAGTAGCTTCAGTTGCGTTTTCTTCAATAGCAGTCTCTTCTTGTGCGAAAGCAGTCATTGTTCCTAGAGCAAGTACTGCGGCAATCATTAAATTTTTCATCTTGTGTGTGTTTAAATTAAATTTGTTTTGAGTATCAGTTCTTTTGATAACTGATTAGTATAAAGGGAAAATAGTGCCAATGACGATTTAACACCTAATAACGCGAAATATTATTGATTATCAATGTTTTATGTATTTACAGATTATTGGATAGTATGTGTACCAGTGTGTAAAAATTTAAAAAGTGTGTAACATTTACACACCTTGTAACTTGTAACTTGAATGGCACTTTTTGTGCCAACGAGTCTCGATCATTTCACTTGATGCGCAGGTTTCAGCAAATCATTGACCGTTTTCACCGGACTGAACGTCTGTAAAGGCACCTCTACGAATATCGTGTTCCAGTACGCCATGGCACCGTTCCAAAGTCCGGGCAGCTCCAAAGCTTTCAGCTCCCTGCCATCTTTTGTC
>JAGXIC010000281.1 GCA_024635875.1 Pricia sp. | reverse complement strand
GGTTGACTCTGGTCTCAAACGGGCAGTAGCGCAGCGTAGGTAACTACTTCCCTTCTTTTGGTCGCTTCGGAGCTTCTTTTGTTGGCTCCGGAGCTTCGTAATATTCTATCTTTCTGGTCTTATAGGTATTATCGGGCGTGATGATCTCTTTCACCCAGTTGTTGTTTTCCGTACCGTCGAATTGATAAATATATTCTTTGGTGATCGTCAAATTACTTCTATTGGTCTCCGTTTTGGCCAAAACTCCGTTTTCTCCGTAGGTGTAACTGACCTGTTCTTGGGGAATCCATTTTTCGGTCGAGGTATCGAAAAGGGAATCGGTCTTTGAAATCAGTTTTTTATCGGCGTTATACACTTCTTGGGACTTTGTGTTCAGCACCCCGCCAAAATATTTCTCTATAGTTTTCAGCAGTAATAACGAACCGTCTTTCGCTTTTTCGTTCCAAGTATGAACCGCTTTAAAGGGTCTTCCGTTCAGGGTCTGTGTCCTTGTACTTTTTCCGTCAATGGTATCATAGCTGATTATATTTTCGTCCGTACCGTCGTTATCCGTCCGGGTCATTTTAATCAGGTCCCCTTTCGCATTGTAGCGATATACGTTCTGTTCCAGCAATTGTTTATTGGTATACGAAACTATTTTCTCTGTGACCTTTCGATTCGCACTCGTATCAATTTCATAAAAATTGGCTAGAGAGGTGGACTTGTCAAATGAATTGTCCCGATAATTTTCCACTCTTTTTTCTATAAGTTCATTATTTCGGTACTTATAATACGTGATTTCGTAATTAAAATCGTTGAACCGTGTAATAGATTTGGTCAAACGACCAAAGGTATCGAAATAATATTCTTCCTTCCCGTAGTCCGTTATGACCAAGCAAGATTTTACGTTCCCGCCCAAATTAAAATCTGAGATTTGAAAGGTTTTAATTTCTTGGGAGAATACAAGGGAAGGTAATCCCATGAGTAGGGATAGGAACAAAAATAGGATGGCTCGTTGTTTGGGCATAGCACAAAATTAGGACTTATTCGGGCAATTGGAAACAAAAGCTGTACCAAAAATAGGACAGTCGTTGGGACTTGGAATCCAGCAAAAAAAAAGCACCCCAAAATGGGATGCTTAAAATAGTAAGGTCAAAAAAAATTATTGAGGCATTATTACTGCATCAATGGCGTGAATCACGCCGTTAGATGCTGCTACATCGGCCTGTGCAACTGTAGCCTTGCCACCTTTGGCATCGGTAAGAATTACACTGTCTCCATCTAGGGACAAGGTTAATTTGTTACCCTGTACAGTTTCAACAACATACTCTCCTCCATTATCATTGATGGCTTTCACCACGTCTGCGGCCATTACCTTGCCCGAAACTACATGATAGGTTAGAATAGAAGTCAAGGTGGTTTTGTTTTCAGGTTTCAGTAAGCTTTCGACGGTACCTTTAGGCAAGGCTTCGAACGCTGCGTTGGTCGGGGCGAAAACGGTAAACGGCCCTTCGGTACTTAGCGTTTTAACTAAATCCGCAGCTTTGACAGCAGCAACCAGCGTACTGAAATTTTCGTTACCCGAAGCTACCCCGACAATATTCGGAGTTTCCTTCACAACTACCTTTTCTTGTTTCGGTGTTACATTTTCTTTCTCGGTGGCTGTCGCAAATACTGCGCCCGTAGTTATTACAATAGCCATTAGATTTACAAGTACTCTTTTCATAATCATATAGTTTTAAATATTCAGGGGTAAAAATAGTACAGAGTATCGGGAAATAATATTTTTTTTGTTCAAAGTTTTGTTAAAAAGATTAAACAAAATAAAAAGGGCCCAGAAAGGGACCTTTTTAATGCTGGCCGTGGGATACTTTCAGGTGATTTAAAACAGTGGCCGAAGCTCAACAAAAAAACCCGTCAGGTTTCGATAACCTGACGGGTTCTTAAGCAAAACACGATATATCGCGTTTTGAATTATCTATTTAACTTCTTCGAAGTCAACATCCTCTACATTGTCACCTTCTTTGGCGTTTTTGCTAGCATCGGCGGTATCCTGTCCATTAGCGGAAGGTTCACCCCCTTGTTGTGCATCGGCCTGGGCTTTGTACATTTCTTCCGAAGCAACTTTCCAAGCTTCGTTAATTTTGTCCAAAGCGGGCGTAATTAAAGCCAAATCTTTACTGACGTGTGCTTTTTTCAATTCCTCCAAAGCTTCCTCGATCGGCTTTTTCTTGTCATCGGAGAGTTTCTCGCCAAATTCCTTCAATTGCTTCTCGGTCTGGAAGATCATGCTATCGGCCTCATTTAGCTTATCGGCAGTTTCCTTCGCTTGTTTGTCCGTTTCGGCATTCGCTTCGGCTTCGGCCCTCATCTTCTTGATTTCCTCTTCGGTCAATCCGGATGATGCTTCGATACGAATGTCCTGAGACTTATTGGTCGCCTTATCTGTTGCTGAAACTTTGATGATGCCGTTCGCATCGATATCGAAAGTCACCTCAATCTGCGGCGTACCACGTTGCGCGGGAGGAATTCCATCTAAATGGAAGCGACCTATCGTTTTGTTGTCCGTTGCCATGGGTCGCTCTCCCTGTAGCACATGAATTTCAACAGAAGGCTGATTATCTGCCGCAGTGGAAAATACCTGGGATTTCTTCGTAGGAATCGTGGTATTGGCCTCGATTAACTTGGTCATTACGCTTCCCATAGTTTCGATACCTAAGGATAATGGTGTAACATCCAACAGCAACACATCTTTCACGTCGCCTGTCAAAACACCACCCTGAATCGCGGCACCAATGGCCACTACTTCATCGGGATTCACACCTTTCGATGGTTTTTTACCGAAGAACTTTTCGACGGCTTCCTGTACGACAGGTATCCTCGTGGAACCACCGACCAAAATAACCTGATCGATATCGCTTTTTGAGAGTCCCGCTGCTTTCAACGCATTTTGGCAAGGATCGATGGTACGTTTTACCAAATCTTCTATCAACTGCTCAAATTTTGAACGAGTCAATGTGCGCACCAAGTGTTTTGGTCCTGAAGCGGTCGCTGTTACGTAAGGCAGGTTGATTTCGGTCTGTGCGGAGGACGATAACTCTATCTTCGCTTTTTCCGCTGCTTCCCGTAAACGTTGCAATGCCATGGCGTCTTTGCGCAAATCGATATCTTCATCTTTTTTGAATTCCTCGGCCAACCAATCGATTACCTTCTGATCGACATCATCGCCGCCCAGGTGGGTATCACCTTCCGTAGAAAGTACTTCAAAAACACCGTCGCCCAATTCAAGAATGGAAACATCATGTGTACCACCGCCAAAATCGAATACGACTACTTTCTGATCGACATCCTTTTTATCGAGTCCATATGCCAATGATGCAGCCGTAGGTTCGTTGATGATGCGTTCCACGGTCAATCCTGCAATTTCACCGGCCTCTTTGGTGGCCTGACGTTGTGAATCGTTAAAATATGCGGGAACGGTGATGACTGCTCGGGTCACATCCTGTCCCAAATAATCCTCGGCCGTTTTCTTCATTTTCTGAAGAATCATGGCAGAAAGTTCTTGGGGCGTATACATACGTCCGTCGATATCGACCCGTGGCGTATCGTTATCACCTTTAACCACTTTATAAGGTACGCGTTCCGCTTCTTTTTTAGACTCGGAATATTTGTTCCCCATAAAACGCTTAATCGAATAGATTGTTTTTTCGGGATTCGTTACCGCCTGTCTTTTCGCGGGATCACCCACTTTTATTTCACCACCTTCTACAAAGGCAATGACGGACGGAGTAGTCCGCTTTCGTTCGGCATTCGGGATGACTACCGGCTCGTTACCTTCCATTACGGAAACGCAGGAGTTGGTCGTACCCAAATCAATTCCTATAATCTTGCTCATGCTATATATATTAAATTAGTGTCCAATTTCTGAAATCGATTACTAAAAGGCAAACAATATGCCAAGGGAATAAAACTGACAGGATGTCATTTTTAAGTTCAAGTGCAAGTTAAAATGTCAAGTTCAACCCAATCAGTTAGGGAATGCCCTGTTCGATATTTGAAAAAAAGAAGTCAGACAGAATAAAAGGAAATACTGAACTCCTAACCTTTTTTTTGAACTTGTGCTTGACACTTGAACTTGTACTTTCCATTTTTCAAACCCACTATTGACTATCTTTGTATCGAAGTTAAATTCGGTTTGAAAAATGGAATGCATCAGTATCTTCGATATGCTCAAAATCGGTATCGGCCCGTCAAGTTCACATACTTTGGGACCTTGGCGGGCAGCGGAGCGGTGGATTGCAGAGCTTAACGCCGACGGCCTTTTTAACGAGGTCGAAAATATTCAGGTGCATATCTATGGCTCGCTATCCTTGACGGGAAAGGGGCACGCCACTGATTATGCGGTGATGCTCGGCCTATCGGGCGCCGATCCAGTGGAAATTCCCATTGAAAACATTCATACTATCGTTAAGAATATACAGGATAGCCATATCCTAAATTTTGGAAATACCCGGAAAATAGCCTTCGACCCCAAACAGGATATCCTTTTCCACAAAAAATTTTTGGAATTCCATGCCAACGGACTTCAATTCGAAGCCACGCTGAAATCTGGCAAAAAGAAATCGAACACCTTCTACTCCATCGGTGGCGGATTTGTGGTGGTCAAAGAGCGTAAGAACGCCAAGCGCAAGCAAGCGACTTTCGATACGTTTCCCTTTCCCGTACAGAACGGAAAGGAACTGCTGGCCTACTGTACCAGTAAAAAAATCTCCATTTCAGAACTGGTGCTTCAAAACGAGCGTTCACTTCGAAATGATACGGAAATCGACGCGAACATTCAAAAAATTTGGGATACGATGTTAGCGTGTATGTACCTCGGATGCCATACCGAAGGCAAACTGCCGGGCGGACTCAATGTGCAACGAAGGGCCTACCAGCTGAACAAAGGGATGCTGGGCGATTCCGACGCATATACCACGCCCGAGGAATGGGTAACGACCATTCGCAGTACGGAAGTCAAATTCCGTCAAATATTAAAATGGGTCAGTTGTTTTGCCTTGGCCGTAAACGAGGTAAATGCTTCCTTAGGGCGCGTCGTTACGGCTCCGACCAATGGTAGTGCTGGCGTAATCCCCTCTGTTCTCATGTACTATCTGGTCATTGAAAACCATGAAGCGGACTTCAAACACATTAAACAATTTTTATTGGTAGCCGGTGAAATCGGGAGTATTTTTAAGAAAGGGGCGACCATTTCTGCGGCAATGGGCGGTTGCCAAGCGGAAATCGGAGTTTCCTCCGCGATGGCAGCAGGTGCATTGACCGAACTCCTAGGCGGTTCGCCGGAACAAGTGTTGATGGCCGCTGAAATCGCCATGGAACATCATTTGGGACTGACTTGTGACCCTATCGGCGGCCTCGTTCAGATTCCCTGTATCGAACGTAACTCCATGGGGGCTATTAAAGCGATCAGTGCTGCCGAACTGGCATTAGGTTCCGATCCAAAAGATGCAAAAGTGCCTTTGGATAAGGTGGTTGAGACCATGTGGGCCACTGCAAAGGATATGAGTTCAAAGTATAAGGAGACCTCCGAAGGCGGGCTGGCCGTTGGAATTAATATGAGTGATTGCTAGTACTTACTTCGAAACCCTCGGCGTAACCACAAATTTCCGGAAAGAAACAGGCCCGTGATCCCCCTGAATCATAAACGCTCCGGGTTCGCCTTCCTTGCTATCGATTGCGCCACCGGTTATACCGGGAATGTTCTGTTCGCTGATAATCGTTTTACCATTAGCTACTATTGTTATTCGCCTACCGACCAAAGTAATGTCATAGGTCTGCCATTCACTGGCCGGGTTGGCCGCCATTTCGTTGGGAGTCAAAAATCCATAAATACCTCCGAATAGTACATTGCTGGGCTCACTGCCATGATCGTCGGTTATCTGCACTTCGTAACGGCCACGTAGATAGATGCCACTGTTGCTTCCCGGAGGTACCTTGAATTCTACGTGCAGTTTAAAATCCTCGAATTTCTTTTCGGTAATTAGATTGGAACCTGATTCCGGACTTTTCAAAATGCCATCCTCAACTATCCATTGATTTTTTTCGCCACTGGGCTTCCATCCCTTTAGATCCTTGCCATTGAAAAGTGGAATGGGCTTGCCCCATTTCGGGTTATTGGTATACGCCAGTTTTGGGGCCCGTGTAGCTGTCCAGTTGTAAGTGTTTCCGTCCGTATAGACTAGCGTACCTTCTAGGTTCTCTCCGTTTACTTTGCCTTCGAATTCCAAATCGGAATCGGCATCTTCCCACTGCGGGGGGATGGTAAATTTGAATTTGCCATCTTCCATTTTCACTTCCGATATCGGCCGTGCACTACCATTGGCATAGACAAAACGGCCCACTAACGTCTTGATGCCCGAATGTTTTATTTCAAGCCAAGAGGG
Source organism: Pricia sp. (assembly GCA_024635875.1). Classification (GTDB taxonomy): domain Bacteria; phylum Bacteroidota; class Bacteroidia; order Flavobacteriales; family Flavobacteriaceae; genus Pricia. The sequence continues at coordinate 27,867 of JAGXIC010000281.1, read as the reverse complement.
GAGTTCCTTGCCGTCTTGCTGAATTACCATATCCCATTTTCCCTCAAGCGGATTGGCTTCTTGCGCCTGTGCGGTCGACGATGCGAGGGTAATAATGGTGAGGACGATAGGGAGTATTTTCAAAGTATTCTTCATTTTTGGTTCTTTATATTTTAAGCCATAAATATAAGGAATCATATAAACAGGAAAGTTTTTTTTTAAATATTTTGAGGATTTGTTTGATATTAGAGAAAATTTTTCGCCATCCTATAAATTTTAATACCTTTAAATTCTTCTTAGATTCATACAAATCAAATACACCATGAAAAATAAAAAGGACGCTTTATCGAACACTACTCGTAGATCATTTATCAAAAAGGGAGCCTTGGCCTCCTCTATTTTCATCGTTCCCCGACATGTACTGGGGGGCGTCGGCTATTTGGCACCGAGCGATCGGCTGAACTTGGCTGCCATCGGTTCAGGTGGAAAAGGAGCCAGTGATATCAGGAACGCCTCCGTTGACGGCCGCGAAAAAGTGGTTGCGCTTTGCGACGTAGATTTTGAAGGTTCCGCCAAAGCCTCCGTCGAGCGTTTTCCCAAGGCCAAGCAGTATGCTGACTATCGGGAAATGCTGGACAAGGAAAAAGGTATCGATGCGGTTACCATTTCCACTCCGGATCATGTGCACGGTCCAGCCGCAAAATACGCCATGGAACGGGGGAAACACGTTTACGTACAGAAACCTATGACCCATAACATTCGCGAGGCCCGTACCCTGACTCAAATGGCTCGGGACAATAAAATTGTTAGTCAAATGGGAAACCAAGGCGGCTCTAACGGACTTTTGAACATGGTTCAAAAATGGATCGATGACGGCAAAATCGGCCCCATATCAAAAGTACAAGTTTGGACCAATCGTTCCGTTTGGCCCCAAGGCGGTGCCATGCCAGCCCCTGACCCAAGCCTTAAACCCGATGCGTTGGATTGGGATCTGTGGCTGGGCCCTGCGGAAAAAAAGCCGTATATCCCAAATTTGCATCCTTTCAGTTGGAGGGGTTGGTGGGATTATGGTACGGGCGCCCTTGGCGACGTCGGCTGCCATTTGATCGATATCCCCTTTCGAACCCTGAACCTAAAATATCCCACGGGAGCGGAATGTAGCGTTGGATCGGTCTACTCGCAAATGTGGACTCCCAATTATAACCCCGAAGGCTGTCCCGCATCCTCCTTTATCACTTTGAATTTCGACGCCACCGACAAGTCCAAATCCCCAATCGAAATGACTTGGAGCGATGGGGGCATCCGTCCCTCGCATCCGGATATCATTCCCGCTGACAGCGATATCGGAGGGAAGGATAGCCAAAACGGCGTTATGATTATCGGAGAGAAGGGCATTATCACAACGAATATTAACGACAGTTCGCCCCTGATGCCCAAACTGTACCTAAATGACGGTACAACGGAATTCGGCCCGGATACCGAACCGAACCTTGAACCTGAATACGGCCACCAACGCAAATGGGTGAATGCCTGCAAGGCCGGTTTCGACAGCGAGCTGCACAAAGGCCTAACCTCGTCCTTCGATTATGCCGGCCCGATGACAGAAACCGTTTTGATGGGCAACCTGGCCATCCGAAGCTATATGTTACGTAGAGAAAACGCGGAAGGTGACATGGAATTCTTCGGAAGAAAAAAATTGCTTTGGGACGGCGAAAACATGCGTATCACAAACTTAGAGGAAGCGAACCAGTTCGTGGGGCGACAGTACCGGGAAGGTTGGGAAGTTTAGATGCTGTGGTAAATGACATTTTTAGTACTCGCATCCCTCCTTTCGACCGGTATCGATAATGTAAATAATCTTCCAATCTGTGCCATATTTGAACAGTTGAAAGGAATTAACCCCACAATGGCTGAATTCCCCATTGCGAATAAATTCATAGGGCGTCCAAGCGTTGGCCATCGGACCGTCAATTTGAATGGAATACGATTTAATGATTTCCTTGAATTGAGTGGTTTTGGGAATACTAACCACAGCTTTTAAAAATTCGTCGAAATCCTGTTTGCGAACGAATGCTTTTTGTGAGGAATCGATTGATATGCGTTGCATAAAAATGGCATCGGAGACCATCTGTCGTATCAGCGTGGAATCCTGTTGGTGAAAACCCTCGAAAAAGGTTTCTATAGTTTTTTGTACAGCTATTTTTTCCGATTCCTGCGCGGAGAGACTAACGAAAAAGAGGCACATCACTAAGCTTGTAAAATGCTTCATAACGAACGGTTTTTGTCTAATGTAGTGAAAAATGTTTTGCCAGGGGTAACGCAGTGCATTGCGTCCCTATGGTCTAAAATAGACTACAAACCTGAGAACATCCCAACCTAAAACAATTTCCTTACATTTATCCCTCTTAAACAAATCAAAAAACAAATGTCTACCGCAAAGAAAGAATACAAACGGGTAACGGTAAAGTCGTTAGTAGATATGAAGAAGAACGGGGAGAAGATCTCCATGTTAACTGCCTATGACTATTCCATGGCCAAGATTGTGGATTCCGCCAATGTCGATGTTATTTTAGTGGGTGACTCCGCAAGTAACGTTATGGCCGGCAACGAGACAACGCTACCTATAACCTTGGATCAGATGATTTACCATGCCACCTCTGTAATCCGTGCTGTGGAGAGGGCACTGGTGGTGGTCGATATCCCCTTCGGCAGTTATCAGAGCGACCCTAAAGAAGCGCTGCGTTCAGCGATTCGTATCATGAAAGAAAGCGGTGCCCATGCGGTCAAGCTCGAAGGTGGTCTTGAAATCAAGGAATCGGTAAAACGGATTCTCAATGCCGGTATCCCCGTGATGGGCCATTTGGGATTGACGCCGCAAAGCATTTATAAATTCGGAACGTATACCGTTCGCGCCAAGGAAGAACAGGAGGCGGACACCTTGATGGAGGATTCCTATCTTCTCGAAAAACTGGGGTGTTTTGGCATCGTTCTGGAAAAGATACCCGCCAGCCTTACCGAAAAAGTTTCCAAAAGTATCAGCATTCCCACCATAGGTATCGGGGGCGGCAAACATGCCGACGGGCAAGTTTTGGTCATCCACGATCTATTGGGAATGACCCATGAGTTCAATCCCCGTTTCTTAAGGCGCTACATGAATTTATACGAGGAAATGGGTCAGGCGATTTCAAAATATGTGGCCGATGTGAAAAGCCGTGATTTTCCGAGTGATGAGGAGCAATATTAGCTGGTGTTGCCTTTAGTATGTGCTTTTACAGGCAGTTCATTTATTTAGAAAAGTAGTTGAAAAACCGGTAATATAGTGGCCGACAAAATACGTTCAAATCCAAAAAATCTTCAGGTGCTCTATGAGGATAACCATTTAATTGCCGTCAATAAAAGACCAGGAGATATTGTGCAAGGCGACAAGACCGGTGATATGCCGCTTAGCGAAGTTGTAAAACTGTATATCAGGGAAAAATATAACAAGCCCGGTAATGTGTATTTAGGCGTCGCCCATCGCTTGGATCGCCCTACGTCCGGAATAATCGTGTTCGCCAAGACTTCAAAGGCCCTACCGCGCCTTAACAAACTGTTCGCAGAAAAAAAAACGACCAAGACGTATTGGGCCGTCGTAAAGAATCCCCCTGAAAAAGAAAGCGACACGCTGGTACACTGGCTCTATCGCAATACGAAACGGAATAAATCCTATGCAAACCACAACGAGGTCACTGAGAGTAAAAAGGCTATTCTCGAATTTCAGGTGATTAAAAAGCTTGATAATTATTTCCTATTGGAAATAGACCTAAAAACCGGCCGACACCATCAGATACGCGCGCAACTGTCCGCTATTGGCTGCCCCATCAAAGGGGACCTGAAATACGGATTCGATCGGAGTAACAAAGACGCGAGTATCCACCTACATGCGCAGAGCCTTAGTTTTATACATCCCGTAAAAAAGGAATTGTTATCCTTGACCGCTCCCCCGCCCCGAGATCCGGTTTGGGATGCTTGTTTGTGAAAAATTCCAAATTCCATGCACCGAATTCCAAATCCTAACTTCCAAATTTGTCACATCGAGTACTTCGATTGGGCTCAGTATAAACTAAAGTGGAGATGCCCCCAAAAATTTCAAATTCCAAGCACCAAATCCCAACTTCCAAATTTGTCACGTCGAGCACTTCGACTGCGCTCAATATAAACTATAGTCAGGAGAACAAAAATCAGGTTTTTAAGAAATAAACGTACATTCGTGGCTTACGATTAGGCACATCCTAATTAAACATCCATGAAAAAAATAATCTTTCTTTTAGCTATTGTACTGACATCCTCTTGCGGCACCTACAACTCCATCGACCGCTTTTATGATGCCCATAAAGAGGATAATCAAGTAACTGCCATTCGTGTGCCCCGTTTTATGCTTTCGATGATCGGTACTATTTCGCCGGAAATGAAATCCTTGGTCGGCAATACCAAAGACCTTCGGTACATGCAGTTCCCGAGTACCACACCGGAAAGGACCAGTTTTTTAAACCAGCAAATGAACGGGATTACCGGCAATTCGTTTATCGAGGTATTCCGAAAAAATGATGACCTGAACCGAAATGTTGTATCCGTCCGCGAAAAAAAGGATGCCGTGAAGGAAATCCTGATCTATAACAATAACAACCAAAAAGGTTCCTTTCTGTATTTTAACGGGGATTTCGACCCGGCCAAAGTCCGACAAATGGCCCAGAACGAAGCGTTCCAGAAAATAAGCGAAGGTTTGATCAATCAATATAATCTGGGGCCGACGAACGGTAGTAATCAATAAGAGAAAAAAGAAGGCGGGAATTCGCAGGTCGAAATCAACGATACGACCTGATGCTCTCCACAACCACCGAGGCTAAGATTAAAAGACCACCTATAACTGTAGTCCAAGCTGGTATTTCCGACAAAAGCAACGCTCCGATCAAAATACCATAAACGGGCTGGATGCTGCTCAAGATACTGACCGTCGTTACCGAAAAATGTTTAAAACAATTGATGAACATGGTGTGCCCCAGCACCGTAGTAATCAATGCCACGCCCAAAAGCCCTTCCCATTGTTGCCCGATTGTGCTTAGGTCGTATAAAAAATAAACGGGCAAAAGCAGCAAGCTGACAATACCCATTTGATACGTCATCAAAAGCGAACCCTGGTACCGGTCTACCTTTGTTTTTAATATCAGATTGCGAATGGCATAGCATAGGGCGGAAAGCAATCCAAACCCGATGGCTATGGTACTCTGGTTACCCAAACTAAAATCCGGTACTAAAAAATATATTCCCGACAATACAAGAAGGCCCAATAGCATATGGGTTTTTTTAAACCGGGTCTTTAAAAAAAGTGGCTCCAAAAACGAAGTGAAAACGGGGTACGTGAATAATGATAGCATGCCAATGGCGACGTTCGATAGTTGCAAGGCATGAAAATAGGTCAGCCAATGTGCGGCCATCAATAATCCGCTTAACAATATAGGCCATCTGTCACCACTTCGAAGGCCAAACGAAATGCCTTTGAACCTACAGTACAGTATTAAAAATAGTAGTGCCAATACAGCCCGTATAGCAATAGTCAAAGGCACTGGCAAGGTAATAAACTTACCAAAAGGCCCCGACGTGCTCAAAAGCAACATGGCCAGGTTTATTTCTAGAAAATTCGTGGTAGTAAAGGTCGTCGGTCGGTTCAAATAGTAGCTATTAGTTTGGCAGGACATAAGAGAATCACCACGTGCATACGCATTCTTACCGTATTGCCGCCATCGCCTTTTCACGGATGATTTCCGCAACCGGCCGGTTCTCTAAATGGCTTTCCAACCACGAAATAATGTCCAAATATAGAAAAGCTCTTTTTTCGTAGGGATGGTCCTCATACTTTTTCAGTTCCGTATACAGCTTTTGGAATTCGTTTTTCAGCTCATGGGGATAGATTCCCCCTAAATTGCGCAAAAATTTGATCATTTCCTTCTGAACGGCGTGCAAATCGTTCATCTTTAGAAGGAATTTGTACGTACTTTTCAATTGGATTTCAAGATGGTAATCCATTCCCGCCTCATAATGGGCGACCAAACTTAAGACCCGGGAAAAGCACATTAGGTCCTCTCGCATTTTTAGGTTTCGGTTGTTTATAATTTTTTTCAGGTATTGAATACAGTTCTTGTTGTCACCGATACCGAAATAGAGACAAGCAATTTTATAGTACAACAACATGATGTGATGGGCATCGATGCGATCTTTGTGCTTATTGATGCCGTATTCGATGATTTTGACCAGGTACACTCCTTTTTTGAACGTGCCTTCCAAAAAATGGAGATTCAGTTTATTGGCGTTAACATAGAGAAATACCAAGGACCTAACGTTGTCGTTTTTCGGAAATTCCTTTCCCCCAACCACTTTCTCCAAGTGTTCAAGCGTTTCTTTAAATTGGGATGCATATTTAACATAGAATAAAGATTCTAACAAATAGTGGTTTCCTTTAATAAAGAAAACGGGATTCAAATATATCTGCTCCTTTTGTTCATAGAAAAGATCGACCCATTTACTCGCATATTTATAGGTAGAAAGAAAATCCTGAGTTAGAAAACTATACCAAAGATGCGCTTTATAGAGCCATAATTTTTCACGGAAACCCAAATCTTCGATCTGATATTTAGGCAAATGGCTTTCGAAATACGACTTGACCCGAACGTAATCATCATCGCTACGAACATATCCGACCTTCAGCATCTGCCCATAGAGCTGCAGCGAAAGGTTTGAAAGTTTACTGGTCATGACATTTTGGGCGGACAGTTCTTTGGCCTGAATGGCAAGTTCATCGGCCCGGTCGGGAATACTTCGTGTGATATACTGGGTCTCAATAATCTTCTCGAGCTCGACGATTTCGTAGGCGATATTCTTTTCTTGGTTCTCGATGGCGGTCGCCTTGGCCTTGTCCAAAATCTTTAGGCTTTGCCGGTACAGTCCTTTTTGGTACAGGATGGTTGCAAAATCAAGCTGTTCGCGAATCTGCAACCGGATAGTCTGGTTGACGGGGTTTAAACGTAAACTTACTAATATCTGTTTGTATAGATGGGCCTTAAGGTTCGATAATTGGGCTTTTTTGACAATGCCACTTTCCAAAATCGTTTTCTCATCGTATTTCTTGATTTTGTCCATCAGATTGAACAAAGCCAAAAATTTAGCATCGGTATTTACCCCCAACCGACCAACATATAGTTTAAATTGACGTTTTTCTGATTTCGAAAGGGACTTTACCAAAACGAACAAGGCATCCCTATGCGCATTTGTCATCGTAATAATTGCAGTTTATATGGTTGCTGTTCAATGATTTAACTAATACTAAAACGCACTTGGCGTTGTACTAATGGCCTTATTCGGTAGTTCAACTGCCTATTTGGCTTTATATTCGTAACCGTCGCTTATAAGCGCACTTTAATTTTTTAATGAAATCGAATACCTTTACTTTGTAGGTAGAAGAAAAAGTTTAAACGATTTCAACATAAGCTAGCTAAAGTACAAAATATAATGAGTAAAGATAAGGTACAGATTTTTGACACCACATTACGTGACGGCGAACAGGTGCCCGGTTGCAAATTGGATGCCGACCAAAAACTGGTCATTGCGGCCCGTTTAGACGAATTGGGGGTGGATATTATCGAAGCGGGATTTCCTATATCGAGTCCCGGGGACTTTACTTCCGTAGTAGAGATTTCGAAATTGATAAAAAATGCTACGGTTTGCGGTCTCACCCGTGCCGTTAAAAAGGATATCGAAGTAGCTGCGGACGCCTTAAAATTTGCCAAAAAACCGCGGATTCATACAGGGATTGGAACTTCTGACTCCCATATAAAATTCAAGTTCAATTCCAATCGGGAGGCTATTATCGATCGTGCCGTCAGTGCGGTCAAATACGCCAAGACTTTTGTAGAGGATGTAGAGTTTTATGCCGAGGATGCCGGTCGTACCGATAACGAATTCCTTGCCAAGGTCTGTGAGGCGGTCATTAAGGCGGGAGCCACCGTACTTAACATTCCAGATACCACAGGATACTGTCTACCCGAGGAATACGGCGCCAAAATGAAATACCTTAAGGAGAATGTTAAGGGCATCCACAAAGCCATACTCTCTTGCCATTGCCATAACGACCTAGGTCTCGCCACCGCCAACTCCATTGCTGGGGTAATGAACGGGGCAAGACAGATAGAGTGCACAATAAATGGCATCGGTGAACGGGCCGGAAATACCTCTCTAGAGGAAGTCGTGATGATTATGCGCCAACACCCCGACCTAAATCTCGACACGAATATCAACAGTAGATTATTGTACGATACCAGCCAGATGGTATCCCAAAAGATGGGAATGCTCGTTCAGCCCAATAAGGCCATCGTCGGGGCCAACGCCTTTGCACATAGTTCCGGAATACACCAAGACGGCGTCATCAAGAATAGGGAAACCTATGAGATCATGGATCCCGAAGATGTAGGTGTCAATGAATCTTCGATAGTACTCACCGCCAGAAGTGGCCGTGCCGCATTGGCCTACCGGGCAAAAATTGTCGGCTATGAACTGACCAAACGTCAATTGGACGAAGTCTATCAAGAATTTCTAAAGTTTGCCGACGTGCATAAAGAAATCTCCGACGAAGATATTCCGGAAATCATAGAAGCCTGCAATTTGGGCATCGAGACGGTTACGTAAACACTTCATACTCTTTTACACCTCAAATTGATTTGGCGATAGTTATTTAAGCTAGTATTGTGATGGTATTAAGTTATTAGGTTAATTTTACAGCGGTGGAGGAATTGCATTCATGTAAACTGAATAACCAATGACTTCATAGGTGAATAACGCAGTAATCCAACATCATGCAGCTAAAAATAGCCCTTCTTGGTGGAGATGGTATCGGACCCGAGGTCTTGGCCCAGTCGGTCAAATGTCTTCGGGCCATAGAAGAAACGTTTAACCACCGATTCATTTATGTTGAAGCACCGGTCGGGGCCATTGCCATGACCAGTACGGGCAAACCATTGCCCGACGAAACCCTCAATTTATGTCGGGAGTCCGACGCCATCTTATTTGGAGCCATCGGTGCCTTGGAGTATGACAACAACCCCGAAGCCAAAATACGGCCGGAACAAGGACTTCTTAAATTACGGAAAGAATTGGAACTTTTTGCAAGCATCCGGCCGATAAGAACCTTTCCTACCCTCATCGGCAATTCCCCTTTAAAGGAAAAAATAATCGGCAATACCAATCTGGTCATTTTTAGGGAACTTATGGGAGGTATCTATTTTGGTAAAAAAACGATAAGTGCCGATGGCACCGTTGCCTCCGATCTTTGTGAATATTCGGAGCAAGAAATAAGCCGTATCGCCCATTTGGCATTCAAAGCGGCAAAAAAGCGAAGAAAAAAATTGACCCTTGTCGATAAGGCCAATGTATTGGAATCCTCACGACTGTGGCGAAAAACGGTCACGGAAATTGGAAAAAGCTATTCCGAGGTCGAACTGCAATGCCTCTTTATTGACAATGCGGCCGTTCAAATGATGCTCAAGCCTGATCAATTCGATGTTATATTGACCGATAATATGTTCGGTGACATCCTATCGGACCTGGGAAGTGTCATAATAGGCTCCACCGGTTTATTGCCTGCGGCATCGGTTGGCACCGAGAACGCCATGTTCGAACCTTTCCATGGCTCATATCCCCAGGCCAAGGGTAAGAATATTGCCAATCCTGTTGCATCTATCCTTAGCACGGCCATGATGTTGCAGCATTTTGGGATGGACGAAGAAGCCAATGCCGTCATGACCGCGGTACATAAATCCTTCGTGAAAAAAGTAGTCACTCCCGATGTGCTGGGTAGCAGTAAGTACGGTACGGAGTATGTAGGCGATTATATTACCGAGAACATTGTGGATTCCGATGAAAATTTCAATCTGAACGAGGAGAATATCTGGTTGGGAAAATCGACTATTATTTAAAAAATCCAAATCCCAAATCCCAAATTCCAAACCCATTATTTATCTTTGTCGCTTCTAAATCCGGTTTGAATTTTTTAATCCGAGTCCCTTAACCCTTTAGCATGCAAATTTCGTACAATTGGTTGAAACAATTCATTAAACTGGATTGGCCATCCCATAAAACGGCCGAACTTTTGACCGATCTTGGGCTAGAGGTGGAGGGAATAACCCCTTTCGAGTCCGTTAAAGGCGGATTAAAAGGTATCGTCGTAGGCCAGATACTATCCTGTGAAAAACATTCAAATGCCGATACATTAAAGCTGACTTCAGTTGATATCGGTTCTGGAGTCCCAGTGCAAATCGTTTGCGGCGCGCCCAATGTTGCTAAAGGTCAAAAAGTACCTGTGGCGACTATTGGCACTACCCTATACACTCCGGAAGGAGAAGCCTGGCAGATAAAAAAGGGGAAGATTCGCGGTGAGGAAAGCCTAGGTATGATCTGTGCAGAAGACGAACTCGGACTCGGATCGGACCATGACGGCATTATGGTACTTGACGAAAGCTTGGTTCCCGGAACGCCCTGTTCCGAAGTTTTCGGGGTCGAACGGGACGAAGTTTTCGAAATCGGTCTAACCCCGAACCGCGCCGATGCCATGAGCCATTTCGGTGTCGCAAGGGATCTGAAAGCCGGACTTAGACAGCAGGAGGTCGACAAAGAACTGATAACCCCATCCGTCAGCCAATTTGGTATTGACAACCGATCTTTAAAAGTACAAGTAACTGTTGACGACAGTAAGGCAGCACCACGATATTGTGGGGTGACCATTAGCAATCTAAAAGTCAAACCATCTCCCGATTGGTTACAAAACCGACTGCGTGCCATTGGTGTAAAGCCCATAAACAACGTTGTAGACGTTACCAATTATGTGTTGCACGATTTGGGCCAGCCGTTACACGCGTTTGATGCCGAGAGAATACATGAGCATAAAATAATCGTAAAAACTTTACCCGAAGGTACCAAATTCATGACCTTGGATGGCGAAGAACGCAGTTTGCACGAAGACGACCTCATGATCTGCGACGCTGAAAAGCCCATGTGTATAGCTGGTGTCTTTGGCGGTATCAATACCGGGGTAACCGAAAAGACCAAAGCCATCTTTTTAGAAAGCGCGTATTTTAATCCGGTATCGGTACGAAAAACCGCAAAAAGACATGGGCTCAATACAGATGCCTCTTTTCGATTTGAGCGGGGCATCGACATAGAAAACGTAGAATATGCCCTAAAACGCGCTACTTTGCTTATCAGGGAACTTGCCGGCGGCGACATTACCTCCGATATCGTTGATTTTTACCCCAAACGGACCGATGAACAGCAGGTGTTCCTGACTTTTCGAAAGACCTACTCTCTTATTGGACAGGAAATTGCACAAGACACTATCAAATCTATACTTGCCTCTTTGGATATAAAGGTAAAAAGCGTGACCGAGGCCGGCCTTGGGCTGTCTATTCCCTCCTACCGTGTTGACGTGCAGCGTGAAGTTGACGTTATTGAGGAAATTTTACGTATTTACGGCTATAATAATATCGATTTCAAGAACAAATTGAACGCCTCGATCGCAACGACCCATAAGTTCGAGGATTACAAATTACAGCATACCATCGGTGATTTTTTAGCCGCACAAGGGTTCTTTGAAATTATGGCCAACAGTTTAACCTCACCCGAGTACTCCGATTTTTTGGGTGACGGATTTGGGAAGAGTGACGTTTCCATGCTCAATCCGCTTGGAACCGAACTGTCCGTCATGCGCCAGTCCCTGCTGTTTTCGGGATTGGAAGCAGTTTCGTATAACATAAATAGGAGGAACAGGGATCTGAAGTTTTTTGAGTTCGGAAAAACCTATCACCAAACGGATAAGTCCCGCATTGAAAAGAAACGACTGAGTCTATTTTTAACAGGAAATCGATATGGGGATAGCTGGGCGATAGCTGAAAAAAGAACGGATTTTTACTACTTAAAGTCCATCGTCACCAATATCCTAGAGAGACTGGGCATACCGGAAACCATCCCAATACCTACAGAAAATCCAATTTTTTCGGAAGGACTGACCTTGACGGTCAATTCCAAAGCATTAATTTCGGTAGGCACGGTACGGCAATCCATACTTAAAAAAATGGATATTAAACAGGAAACCCTCTACGCCGAATTCGATTGGGACCACCTTATGGTATTGGCAAAAAAGAATGAGATAAGCTTTCGTGAGATTCCAAAATATCCCGAAGTAAAACGTGATTTTGCGTTACTTTTGGAAGATAGCATCACCTTTCAGCAAGTCTATGAGCTCGGTCGACGGACGGAGAAAAAGCTATTAAAACATATCAATCTTTTCGATGTGTACAAAGGGGATAAACTTCCCGAAGGCAAAAAATCATACGCCGTCAGCTTCACCTTGCAAGATTCCCAAGGTACCCTGACCGATAAGCAAATCGATAAAATTATGGACAAGCTACAACGGAGTTACAAAGAGGAACTTGGGGGGGAATTACGGTAAAATTGATGGCAGTTGGCCATCGCAGTAGGCAATTATAACTATAGTTGAATTGCTACTTCTTAGCCGTGCCGACCGCAAAAATAACGAAGCAAAGATATTTCTCAAAGTTCTTGAGGTCTCATTACTGCATCGATTTCGTGAATTATTCCGTTCTGTTGGTTAGTATCTGCTACAACAATTGTAGCCGTATTCCCAAAACTATCACTTAAAATAATATCGATTCCTTTAATAGTAGCTGTAATTATATCGCCTTGAAGGCTCGTAAAGGTAGTCTTGCCACCACCCCTGCTCAAAGCCTTTAAAATTTTTGATGCGGAGATTTTGCCAGCAACGATATGATAGCTCAATAAGGCCTTAAGTTCTTTTTGGTTATCAGGATGCATTAAATCATCAAAGGAGGTGCCGGATAATTTCTCAAAGGCAAGGTCAGAGGGTGCAAATACCGTAAACGGCCCCGAATGGTCAAGTAATTCCTTGAGGTCGGTCGCTATTATTACAGACAACAGCGTCTGATACTTCTCAGAAGCCTGGGCTGTGCGTAGTATGGATAACTTCTTTACTTCCAAAACCGGGACCCGTTTTGGCGATTGGGATGAAAATTCCTGTGCTGAAACTGAACAAATAGTGACTAAGAAAGTTAAAAACGAAGCGGTAATGTAACTTTTCATGGCAAATTAAGGACTTGATAGATCATGAGGTCGATGAACGGACAAATTGATTCGACAAGGTACAATGAAAAGCAATTTTAAGTTTAAAAACCAATAAAACCCATATTCCAATTAACAAAATATTAACTTTCGTGCTCCCAAATAAAATCCAGTTTAGCGATGAAATGCTTAAATTTGGAATAAAAGAAAATAAATGCTATTAAAAAGAACTAACATTGAAGAGAAACTAATCCGTCTAAAAGACGATGAAAAAGTTTCTCAGGGTATTTTGGCGGAGGTCCAAAAAATTTTGGCTGCCGATTCCGAATGTCACGAACGCATTGAAAAGAATATTAGCGGAGGGCAGGATAACATTATAAACGCCTTCGATTTCGACCTTTTGGAAACTGACCGCATCTATCATATTGATCAAATACGAGAAATTTGTATCGATTACAGGTTACGTTTTCTAAACTCAAAATATTTCAAAGGCAAGATTCCGCCTGATGCCGTGTCGAAAATCAAAAGGCTTGAAAAAGAACATAACATTGAGGTCAAAGGCTTCAAAATTATCGCACCTTCAAAATTGTTTAAATTGGAGGATAAGGATGATCCCTTACTTTTTGCCCCCATTGGAAACAACTATTTTTATCTGATACACAAATGGGGCAACGATTTGCACCCGTTACGGAAGTGGTTGATGTGGCCTTTTAAAGGCATTGTCAACCTCATCTTTGTGACTTTAGTTGTAAGTTATTTAGTCACAACTCTCGTTCCTGAAGGTCTTTTTTCAAAAAGTAGTTCCACCACAGAATTTTGGATTATTTTCTTCTTTATGTTCAAATGTATTGCCTCGATTGTAATCTTCTACGGCTTTGCCCTAGGTAAAAACTTTAATCCGGCTATTTGGAACAGTAAGTATTTTAATGCGTGATGCTGAAAAGCATATCAAAATAAAAAGGCATCCCAAAAATTTGGAATGCCTTTTTATTTTATGCCGATTTCAATTGATATAAATGGAATAGGGCACGCCATCTAAATCAAGATTACCAGCAAATTTAGGCTGCGGAACGGGATTGATTCTTAAAAGTCCCCCTTTTTTTCCTTCCCCAGATTTCTTATATCCGACCAGTAGAAGATTATTGACTTCGTCGTAATGTACCAAAGTGGTATTCTCTATTTCAAACTCAAACTTAAGTTGTACTTCGGTCAAAAAATTCTCGAAGGCGTATAGCACAGCTGAATTTTTATCGAAATCATATACTGCCGGTATTTGTAAATACACGCTATGAGTGCCCGCTAACATGGCGTAATACATTTTTCCATTACTGTCAAAGTGCCTAAGTTCGGATGTCGCAAAATTAGGTGCGGAATCTGGACCGTAATTGGTGTAGGCTTCATCCAAAGTCTTGCTGTTAATGGTAGTATGAAGGTTATCGTACGCCACGATAATATTTCCTTCCGGATTTTTTAATATACTACGGGCATCAAACCCAAGGTTGTCTTTGTAAATCTCCGTATTCGTGTCCTCACTTAAAACGGTGAGCTTATGCTCGCCTGATACGTCTTCATCGAGACCCATGATAAAAAGTCTAGCATTGGAAAAGGCAAGACCCACCGGATCAAACTCAAGCTGCGCATCTTTAAAAGTGGTTTCGGCTCCCGAGATATCCACGGCCCTTACCCAAAACTCGGTGATTTCAAAACTAATTTCTTTTTTATAGGCCACATATAGGATGTTGCCTCCTTTAACGATGGCCTTTGCGGTAAGATTGCACGCACCCAAGTCTGCGAATATGTCAAAGCTCTTAGACGTAACGTTATTGAAATCGTGAACAGTAATAGTGCCTCCACAGCTCGAGGTTTTGTGATACGCGGTCAAAACTTTACCTTCGTCCGAAATTAATTGGGGTTCGGCAATAGCGGTAAATCCACTTGCGCCATCGTTCACGTTCAGCGTCTCGGCATCTCCGTTTAGGAGCTTACCAGTGAGTATTCCTCCGGTATTTAAAAGTAAAGTGTAGTTGGCTTCGACGCTTTGTTCGATTTTGCCATCATCTTTGGTAGGTTCATCGGACGTACTGCAACCAACGACGAACAATGCCATGAAGGCATAAATTAGATTGTAGGGTTTCATGATGTCAAGATTTGGGTTGAAAGAGGTGAACTTATCTTGACTTTTTATTCGAAGGCGCTATAAACACCATTCGTAGGTAAAACAAAAAGCCACGACTTGTACTTCCTAAGCCGGTACAGCGTACATTTTATCGCGCTGCTCCCGCAATGACTTGTCAGACATATACTCTTCAAACGTCAAATATCTGTCAATGTTGCCTTTAGGGGTCAATTCGATGATTCGATCGGCGACGGTTTGTGCAAATTCGTGGTCATGGGTCGTGAAAAGTACTGTGCCCTTGAAATTTTTTAACGAGTTGTTGAAAGCAGTGATACTCTCCAAATCCAAGTGGTTCGTAGGCTCGTCTAGCATCAACACATTGGCACGTTGCATCATCATACGGCTCAACATGCAACGCACTTTTTCACCACCCGACAAAACCGTGCATTTTTTGAGGGCTTCCTCACCACTGAAAAGCATTTTTCCTAAGAATCCGCGGATATAGACTTCTTCTCGCTCCTCTTCGGTCTTGACCCATTGGCGCAGCCAATCGACCAGACTGATATTTTCTTGAAAAAAATCGGAGTTATCGGCTGGAAGGTAAGATTGGTTTGTAGTAATGCCCCATTGAAAAGAACCGGCATCAGCTTTTTTATTATCATTGATAATTTCGTAAAAAGCCGACGTCGCTCGTGAATCCTTTGAAATGATGGCTACCTTATCTCCCTTGGCAAGATTTACGTTTACGTTTTCGAAAAGCAGCTCGCCATCTTCAGTGGAAGCGGCAAGTTTGTCAACGTTCAATATTTGGTCGCCTGCTTCCCGCTCCCGATCAAAGATGATGGCCGGGTATCTTCTGCTCGATGGCTTTATATCCTCTATCTTTAATTTTGATAGCATCTTCTTACGCGAGGTCGCTTGCTTGCTCTTGGCGACATTGGCACTGAAACGGGCGATGAATTCTTGCAATTCTTTGGCCTTTTCCTCTGCTTTTTTATTCTGTTGTGCACGCTGGCGGGCCGCCAATTGGCTACTTTCGTACCAAAAGGTGTAATTGCCGGAATACAGGTTCATCTTTCCGAAATCGATATCGGCAATACTGGTACATACGGAATCTAGAAAATGACGGTCGTGGGAAACAACGATTACGGTGTTCTCGTAATTGGCCAAAAAATTTTCCAACCAGTGGATGGTTTCATAATCCAGATCGTTGGTAGGTTCATCCATGATGAGCACATCTGGATTTCCAAAAAGAGCCTGGGCCAATAGTACCCGTACCTTTAATTTGGAATCCATTTCGGCCATAGTGGTATGGTGCAATTCTTCGGGTATACCCAAGTTAGATAATAATGCTGCCGCATTGCTGTCGGCGTTCCATCCGTTCATTTCTTCGAATTCTACCTGTAACTCCCCGATTTTATCGGCATTGTCGTCGGTATAATCGGCGTAAAGAGCATCGATTTGTCGTTTGATGGAAAACAAAGGCTTGTTACCCATAACCACGGTTTCCAAAACGGTCGAGGCATCGTAGGCTTTGTGATCCTGCTCTAAAATGGACATCCGTTTTCCGGGTTCGAGGTTTACGCGGCCCGAGGTGGGATCGATCTGTCCGGAAAGAATCCTGAGAAAGGTCGACTTACCTGCCCCATTTGCTCCGATCACACCATAACAGTTCCCTTGCGTAAAAGTCACGTTTACCTCATCGAACAAAATCCTTTTTCCAAATTGAACGGATAAATTTGATACCGACAACATATTTTATCTTTTTAAAAATCCGTGCAAAAATACGGAATTTTCATTGGCTTAGCCAATGAATTAATCAAGATACTTTTACCGATTTCATTGACTTGTCCAAATTTATTTTTAACTCGGTATTAACAGCGTGGGGTACGAGGGTTGCGTAAATTTGGTTAGAACTTGTGCTAAGATACAAGTACCTAAGCTATATGGGCAAACTGTTTTTTTATTATTTTTCTCTGTGCATGCTGGTGGGATGTGGAACAGGAGAAAAAAATCCCAAAAACGCATTTTTCGCCGGGGAAATCGTTAATCCTACTAGCGAATACGTTGTATTGTTCAGAGGCGACATTGCCCTCGACTCCGCAAAACTGGACGAACAGAATAGGTTTGCCTTCACATTCGATTCCATATCCGAGGGACTGTACCATTTCAACCATGAGCCCGAATTGCAATATGTCTATCTTGAAAGAGGAGATAGCCTGATGATTCGGCTGAATACCCTTTATTTTGACGAGTCGCTTATTTTTTCGGGAAAGGGCGAGGAAATAAATAATTTTCTTTTAGATCTCTTTCTGGCGAACGAAGAAGAAGCTAGCCTTATACGAACTTTTTACCGATTGAATGCCGTGGTTTTTGCGGGTAAGATTGATTCCCTTAAACAAATACGCCTCGATGCACTTACGGATTTGAATAAAGGAAGCGCCCTTTCAGAGAAGAAGGAAAAAATCGGTAAGGCAAGTGTGGTCTATAACTATAACTCCTATAAAGAAGAATATCTTTTCAAACATAAAAAATTTACCGGGGAAAATGTAATCGGCAAACTTCCAGAGAATTTTTATGATTATCGGGCAGACTTGACCTTTAACGACAAAGACCTCACGTATCTCCGCCCCTATTATCACTTTATGAACAATCATATGGACAATCTGTCATATATGACCTGTACCCACGACTGCGCTACCAAAAAGGTTAGGGTAAGAGACCTGCTGCATTTCAACATGCATAAACTGAAATTGATTGACAGTCTGGTCAAGGAGAAAGATTTAAGGGACAATCTTTTTAGGTATGTTGCCTTTAACTATTTGCTGAACGTCAATGATCAGGAAGAAAACAATGAGGAATTTATAGATCGTTTTCATAAACTTTCGGACAATAACCGACATATGCAAGAAATCGATGCGCTCTATGAGGGCATCAAAAACATTCAGCCCCACAAAGAAATTCCCGATGTAGCCGTTTCCGATTTAGATGGAAATATGATTTCTTTACCCGACATAGCAGGGAAAAAGAAAACCGTTTTCTACTTTTGGTCGGGTACCAATCGCACTCACTTCGAACACATAAAACGAAGAGTTGGGAAGCTCACTGCTGAAAAACCGGAATACCGATTTGTAGGCATCAACATCAAAACCCCTGAAAATATTTGGAAAGGCCTATTGGAAACCTCTGAACTCGACAAAAAAATGCAGTACCACGCCAGGGACTTTGATGCCCTCACGAAATCCTTGGTTATCGACCGGCTCAACAAATGTATCATTACCGATGACGGGCATATCGTAGACGCCTTCGCCGATGTCTATAAGCCTATATAATCGATTTGACAGAGGCGTATAAAGCAAAACCGTGGAAGATTTTGAACATCTCTTCCACGGTTCTTTCTTTTTCGCCGTACGCCTTGCCAAAACCAGCGTTTAGATTAAATTATAAAATCAGGAATAAATTAATTTCCTTTCTTATAATCCGCCAAGAATTTTTCCAGCCCGCTATCGGTCAATGGATGCTTCAACAGGCCTTTAATCGAAGATAGACCGCCGGTCATGACATCGGCACCAATTTTAGCACAATTAATTATATGCATGGTATGACGTATCGAAGCAGCGAGAATTTGAGTCTCATAACCATAATTATCGTAAATATGGCGTATCTCGGCGATAAGGTTCAGGCCATCCGTGGAAATATCGTCAAGCCTTCCGATAAAAGGTGAAACGTATGTAGCTCCGGCTTTTGCGGCAAGTAGTGCCTGGCCAACTGAGAAAACTAGTGTGCAGTTGGTGCGGATACCGCTATCCGAAAAATACTTCAGGGCCTTTACCCCGTCCTCGATCATAGGCACTTTTACTACTATTTGATCATGAAGTTCGGCGAGCTGCTCCCCTTCCTTTATAATTTTATCAAAATCTGTGGCAATCACTTCTGCGGATACGTCTCCGTCCACAATTTCACAGATATCTACATAATGCTTCAAAATATTGTCCCTTCCGGTAATACCTTCCTTGGCCATTAAGGAAGGATTGGTTGTTACACCGTCCAAAACTCCAAGTTCTTGGGCCTCACGTATTTCATCTAAATTTGCCGTGTCTATAAAAAATTTCATTCGTTACTTTTTTAAAAGGATTAATATGAATTTAGAGGAGTATAAACTGCTGATACTCTTCATAATTATATGAGTATCGTAAAATTACAATTTATAATGGTTTAGCACGAGTTTCTCGTAGATTTTATCGGGCAATATCTTTTTTAGGAAAAGGGAAAATTTTTGCATAGAATCGCCGACCGTATAATGTACTTTGGGTTTCGCCGTATTGATAATTTCAAAAACTTTCTTAGCCACAAGGATAGGATCTTCGGCGGTAGCGACATCCTCGTTGATCATGTTCAAGGTTTTGCCATAGCCCTTGCCATAGGGCGATTGATCCTCTATCGGCGCATGGTAACGGCCTGCGGCAATGTTCGTCGCAAAATCTCCTGGGGCCACGGTGGTAATTTGTATCCCGAAGTCTTTTACTTCCATACGCAATGCTTCCGAAACCACATCCATAGCCCCTTTTGTTGCGGAGTAGATGCCTCTATAGGGCAATCCCATGGCACCTGCAATAGAAGTGATATTGATAATGAGTCCTGATTTTTGAAGTCTCATCTGTGGAAGCACGGCTTTGATCAGATGTAATGGTCCGTTGAAATTAATATCGAAAGCTTTTACTATTTCTTTATGCGGCGTCTCTTCGACCGGACCTGTAATACCCACGCCCGCATTGTTGACCAGCACATCTAGCCTAGCTTCTCTATCGAGAACCTGTCGCACGGCCGCACGAATACTTGTCGGATCCGTAACCTCAAGCTCTATAAGTTCAAAACATTCAAAATCGGAGTTTTTGGATAAATTTCTTGTAGTACCGTAAACTTTATGTCCTTTGGATTGTAGATAAAGACCGATGGACTTGCCGATACCCGAAGAACCTCCAGTGATGAGGACTACTTTCTGCTGCATACCGGTTGTTGCGTGTAAGGAATAAAAAAAACGGCAAGCTACCTACATCGCACCGCTACGACCATATACCCTTGCTGCGTTCCCGCCCTGGGGGATTCTACAGGAGCTGGTCGTGTAGGACTTGCCGATTGCAAATATACGATCTTTTGATACTTTTGCAATGGTTTTGGATAGTTTTTCGTTGCCTTATAATTCTTGGCAATTCCCTATTTTTGTTGCTGATAAGCAAAATTAAATACATATACCTATATATACGCCGAAATGAATTCCTTAAAATCCTTTTCTTGCAGTACCCTATTGACCGTGTTCATGGCTTGTGGTGGCAATAATTCCCCTGAATCCCTTTTTGAGATCGAACTGCCGAACAATCAGAACAGTTTTGCACAAAACGAAAGCATTGCCATTGGTATTAAAAATAAAAAAGAGAAGAACCTTGGCGAAATCACCTATTCCATAGATGGAAAAGAGCTTCCGATGAGCGAGGGTACCATTTCTTTGGATATTCCCCATTTGGGCAATAAAATTTTGAAGGCAAAGGTCATCTATGATGATAGTTCTGCAGAAATTTCAAAAAATATAAAAGTTTTAGCGCCCAAGGCCCCGGAAATATATACGTACGAAATTATCAATGAATACCCGCATGACGCCCAAGCCTATACGCAAGGACTGGAATTCCATAACGACACCCTTTATGAAAGTACTGGAAAAACGGGCAGGTCTTCCTTAAGGAAAGTAGACTTTGTAACCGGAAAAGTTTTGCAACAAATCGATCTCGATAAAACCTATTTCGGGGAGGGAATTACCATTTTGAACGATAAGGTCTATATGCTGACTTGGAAATCAGGAACGGGATTCGTTTACAATCTGAAAGACTTTAAAAAAATGGATAGTTTTCAATATGGAAAAAGCAAGGAAGGTTGGGGCCTCGCTAATGATGGCAAAAAACTATTTAAAAGCGATGGTACAGAAAAAATCTGGTTTTTGAATTCCGATACCCTTGTCGAAGAAGATTATATCGAAACGGTTACCAATGCATCGATAAACGATAATGCCAACGAACTCGAATATGTCGACGGAAAAATCTACGCCAACGTCTACCAAAAATCCGGCGTAATGATTATCGATGCCAAAAGCGGTGCCATGGAAGGTGTTGTCAATTTCGGGGGATTAATCGACAAGGTTGACCATCACGACAGCTGGAGCGAAAAAGACAACGTATTGAACGGTATTGCCTACCATCCCGAACGAAAAACTTTCTTTGTTACGGGAAAGGAATGGAACAAGCTCTTTGAGGTCACAATACAGAAAAAAAAATGAGGGCAGCCTATGAAAAGACTATCGTTGTGCAAGAGGATGACCTTGACGAACTAAACCATGTAAACAATGTGCGTTATGTACAATGGATACAGGACATCTCGAAGGAGCATTGGATAACTACCGCTCCGAAAACTATGCGGAAAGGGGTCATCTGGGTAGTTATGCACCACGATATTTCCTATAAAAATTCCGCACAGCTGGGTGATGTAATCAACATAAGCACCTACATAGAAAAAAGCCGTGGGGCCACTTCTATAAGAATTGTTGAAATGCAAAATGCGGCAACCGATGCGCTACTGGTACGTTCAAGCACCGAGTGGTGTTTGCTCAATGAAAAGTCCCTAAAGCCTACACGGATTTCAGAAGAGATCAAGCAGGTTTTTGGGTAAGCGGGGGACAGAGGTTTAGTCCTTGAAATAATCACTTCCTAGAAAATTTGAAGACAATCACATCTTCAGATAGGTCTGCCAACACGAGCATGCTTTTGAATTACAGCGGCAATTTATTTTTCAAATTCAAATTGCCTTCCTTTTTTAGCCTTTAAGCTCTTCGTCTTTTCCTTTCTCTTCTTCAATTCCTACCGTATTTCGCTTTTGTCTAACAAAAAAATCCCTAGAAATAACAATTCATCGAAAAACCATATAAAAAAACGCCTTGGTATGCAAGTTTTTTCCTTCAAATACGTTCATTGTCAATAAATTATAATAAAAACCCCAAATATTGTGGGGAATAACTTGGTTGCTATGTATCTTACTATCATTAATTTGCACTCAAATTACAGTGCTTTGGAATATACCTATACCATTCTGGATTCCGACGCGGCCTCCAACCTGCAACTGCAGCACTATCTGGGGGAGTATGGCGATTTCAACTGTGCCGATTTGGCCAAGGACAGTACCGAAGGTATCAATTCCATCTTAAAATTCTCTCCCGATGTGGTGTTCATCAACCTAAACGAAAACGCTCAGGAATATTTTCATATGGTAATGGAGCTGCATCAATATGTTAGCAACCTACCCGTTATTATAGGTATATCGAAAAGTAAGAACCACGCTTATGACGCCATCAAAAATGGATTTTTCGATTATTGGCTGATGCCCTACAACGAATTCGATATTCGAAAGTCATTATTGCGGCTCAAGAAACAAGTACCTGCAAAAGCAGAACCGAATACCCTGTGCCTGAAATCATACAGCGACTTTCAATATATCAACACAAATGACATCCTCTATCTACAGGCCGACAACAACGCGACAGAGTTCGTGATGAAAGATGGTACCATAAACAACGCTTTCAAAACTTTAAAGACGTTTGAAAACCAGTTGCCCAAAAATTTCGTACGTATCCACCAGAGCTATATCGTGAATACCGATTATATATCGCGTATCAGTTATGGTAAATCCGTTTGCACCTTGAAGCATAACAAATTGCAGTTGCCCTTTTCAAAATCGTACCGTTCGAACATCGACGGATTAAAACAGATACTCTCAAAAAACACGATTTCCTCCCTTAATTAGCGTAATTCTAACAGAACCGGTCTACTTACTCACAGAATAGGTGCGTTCACTCGCATCTCATTTTCTCCCTGTCCATCTCGGGCTTATTGGTATTAGTTTAGTGGTATTAAATAACTATAACCCCCTAAAACCAAATTATTATGAAAAAAGTAGTAAGTATTTTCGCAGTAGTGGTAATGAGTGTCGGACTTTTCTCTTCTTGTGAATCTGAAACGAATGTAACGGATAATGATGCACTGTATGATGTGGAAGTTCAGGCCACGGACAGATCTTATAACGAAGGGACGCGAAGACAGTAAAAGTTTATCATATAAAATTTTCAGCTATATTAGCCTTAAATAACATTTAAGGCTTTTTTTATAACCTTATAGCCCGATCAATGATTTCGCCAAATCACACAAATTTAAATATCATTCCATATTTAAGTCTTTCTTTTTTATTCGTTTGTTCCTGTAATTTAGACCAAAAATATACCTATGAAGAAAGGGATAGTACGGAATTGGACTCCTTGTACGCTACAATCAAAAAAGGAAGAAATACGGAATTCACATTAGAAGAAAGAGGAAACCAACTCTCCAAAGTTTTTGCTAAAGCTAGCAGTATTGATAATGATTCTGTAAAAACAAAAGTGTTTTCCCAGTTATCATTAGCCTATCTGTTCTTAAACGACTCTTTGAACTTTAGGAAAAGTAACTTTGAACTCCTTGAATTGGCCAGCAAGGTCGGGGATAGTGTGAGTCTGGCCGAAGCCCATTGGGATTTGGCGGATTTCTACAAATTGGAAGCGGTAGCTGACAGTGCTTATTTTCACTTTTTATCGGCCCAAGAAATATATAGCGATCTGGGAAAAACAAATGAAGCCGGTACCATGTTCAATAATATGGCCATAGTTCAGTCAAACGTAAAAGATTACACGGCGAGTGAAATAACTACCATTAACGCAATAGAGTTGCTGAAACCATTGAATAACTATGTTCAGCTGTATAATTCTTATACTAATTTAGGGGCTATATCGGTAGAACTAAAAGAATATGACCGTGCCGTTGACAATCACAATACTGCCTTGGACTATCAAAAGAAGATAACGGGTCGCCACACTTTTGATTTGGCCACGATGAGCAATATTGGCTATGTGTACTTAGCAAAAGGAGATTACTTAAAAGCAATTTCATATTTTAAAGAAGTTTTAAGTGATAATACGCTGCGTGATAGAAATCCCAAACTGTATGCTTTGGCATTGAACAATCTGGCATTCAGTAAATTTAAATCTGGGGATTACGAAAATGTAGAATCCGAGTTTCTTGAAGCCTTGAAAGTTAGGGATAGTTTAAATGATATTACAGGGCTTTCCCTCAGTCATCACGATCTCGCAGAGTACCATTTTAGCCAAAGTGATACGACGATTGCAATAAACTATGCTAAAAAAGCTTTACGATATGCGGAAGTAGCCGATAATAATGAGCGTGTTTTAAGGACTTTACAATTATTGAGCAGCATAGATTCAAAAAATTCTTCGATTTACAACCAAAGATATATAGCCCTCAACGATAGCCTACAAGAAGAAGAGCGTCAGGTTCGCAATAAATTTGCGCGTATCCGTTTCGAGACCGACGCATATATTGCCGAAAATCAAATGTTGGAAAGCGAGAAACAATTGTGGGCAGGTATCGCCTTTGCCGTTTTTTTACTCGGCGCATCGGCCATCGTGATATTCGACCAACGTTCAAAAAACCAAAAACTACGCTTCCAACAAGAACAGCAGGCGGCCAACCAAGAAATATTCAACCTGATGCTCGGCCAAAAGCAAAAAGAGGAAGAAGGCAAAAAGTCGGAACAAAAACGGATTTCCGAAGAACTCCACGATGGTGTACTGGGCAGTATGATGGGTGCCAGAATGGTGCTAACGGGACTTAATAAGAAAAATGACAGCGACGCCGAAATACAACGAATGAAGGCCATCGATGCCTTACAGAATGTGGAAAAGGAGGTGCGGGAAATTTCCCATGCACTAAGCCATTCGGCCTATCAAAAAGTCCATAACTTTATGCTCTCGTTACAGGATTTATTGAGCTCGGTGCAGCAAACGGCTAACATCGATTGCCATTTGATACACGATGAACAATGGGAATGGGACTCCTTAAATGGGGAAATCAAAATCAATACCTATCGTATGATACAAGAGTGCCTACAAAATTCCGTTAAACATGCCCAATGCAAAAACGTAACGGTAACCTTTGTAGCGAAACCGAATATGTTAGAAGTCACTATTGCAGATGACGGAAAAGGTTTTCGAAAATCCAATAGAAAGAAAGGTATCGGCATGCGCAACATTGCATCACGCATGGAAAAATTGAACGGGGTATGGGATATCGAGAGTACGCCAGGCAAAGGCACGATCGTAACCTTGGAAATCCCCGTATCCTTTTCCCAAACGCCTAATTTCCAAACTATGGGCGACCGAAAGCTTGTACAAGAAGTGTAAAACGAAAATGACAAGTTAGATATGAGCGATTTAGTACGCATACTTGCCGTCGACGACCACGAAATGATCGTTCTCGGTTACAAATATACCCTTGAGGCCAGTACTTTTGAAAATTTTGATGTGGTAGTGCATACAGCCCCGAGCTTTGAGGCCGGGAAGGCTGAAATCGAAAGTTCAGCAAAACGATTGCCCTATGATATTATTTTGTTGGATATTCAAATGTTTCCCGAAGATGCCAAGGAAGAACGAGGTGGGGAAGATTTGGGGCTTTTGGTCAAGGAAATTTCCCCCACTTCCAAGGTCGTTTTTCTATCTTCCTTCAGCGATAGTTACCGCATCAACAATATCCTGAAAAATGTAAATCCGGACGGTTATATGGTGAAATCGGAGGTCGATCAGAAAACACTGCAAACCATGGTGCGAACGGTTCTTGACAATCCCCCGTACTACACCGCCGCTGCTTTACAGGCCATCCGTAGAAAAATGGCCAATGAGGACCAAATCGACGAGCGGGACAAGAAAATTCTGTACCAACTCTCCATTGGAACCAAAACCAAGGATATATCAGCCCTGGTAGCTGCGGCCAGCACTACGGTAGAAAATCGTAAACGTCAGCTAAAAATTATGCTCGGTGTGGAAAATGGCAACGATTTTGCCCTCATCGATGAAGCTAGAAAGCGTGGATTTATCTAATTCATAATTTTTTTAATTATTATTAATATATTTAAATTGCTGATTTACAGTTAATTAAATATAAAATAGATGTAAATCAAGAAAAGCCCCAGTTTTTCCGTGGTTTTTCTTGGTGCAATTAGCTGAAAGTCAATTTACTTTTGTTTGTCAATTGAACCACTCTAAACACGTCTATGCCACTCCATTACGACAGTTTCAAAAATAATCCTCTGGAAGGTTTCAACGGTGATTTAAATATCGACGGCCTTGAAACTTTTAAAAAATGTCTTGAGAGATATTTTTTTGCAGAGGTTACCGTGCGCAACTGCTCTCCGTTGACAACATCGGTGCAACTGGCCATCGAGTTAGATTGCAACCTGAGCCTTGTAGAAATGCTTTTTCATTTTAATAAAGGTACTTGGGGCAATTTTCGGCAGGACACTTGTTCTTTCGGTGAACTAATTCGTCAATTGGTTACAGAAAATGATGTGCATGTCGATGCGGAAGAAGTTACTCTTTTCTTTAAGGATACGACGATTGTTATCAACAAGATTTACGATTACAGTATTGCAGAACAACTTGAGAGCATTTTCACACATCTTGGCAAGCATTATGTTCATCTGAGCAAAGGCTTGACAGAAACTCCATACGAAATCTATATCCCCGTTTTTGAAGAATGTACGTATGCCAACGACACTCTCTTACGGAACATTGGAGCCGGGAAACACAGTAAAAAGGATTATTTTAAATATTGGGGACTATATTGCGATTCCGAAGAAGATGCTGTTATTTATGATTTGAAAAATTCAAAAATTGAATATGGTGACCTTTTCATGCTTAATCACTAGCTGGGGAAATTCCAATCACTAAATTCCAAATAAAAAGGAAATAAGCGCTTTACGAATACTTCAAATGATAAAACCTGCTTGGTCGACCAAGCAGGTTTTATCATTTATACGTTGGCTATTTCGTTCAGAAATTGAACAACGCTCTTCCTTTCATCAAATCATTGACTTTTTCCTTGACTTTTTTAAGGGTATCCTCGTCCTCGGAATGGGTCAATACGTTGTCCACTAAATCGACAATCGTTAACATATCATCTTCCTTTAATCCCCTAGTGGTAATGGCTGCCGTGCCAAAGCGGATGCCGGAAGTCACGAAGGGGGACTTGTCATCGAAAGGCACCATATTCTTGTTCGCCGTAATATCGGCCTTGACCAAGACATTTTCCGCATCCTTACCTGTTATGTCTTTGTTTCTAAGATCGATCAGCATCATGTGGTTATCTGTTCCCCCGGAAATAATGTGATAGTCCTTGGCGACGAAAGCCTCCGCCATGGCCGTAGCATTTTTTTTCACTTGCAGCATATAGTTTAAAAAGTCATCGGTCAGGGCTTCCCCGAAAGCGATGGCTTTTCCAGCAATCACGTGTACCAAAGGTCCGCCCTGATTGCCAGGAAACACCGCCATATCCATAAGGTTGGACATTTTTTTCAGCTTTCCGTTCTTCAATTTTTGACCGAACGGGTTGTCGAAATCCTTACCCATTAAAATGAGTCCGCCTCTAGGTCCGCGAAGTGTTTTGTGCGTCGTAGTGGTC
>JAGXIC010000280.1 GCA_024635875.1 Pricia sp. | reverse complement strand
GAACTTGGGTACCTGAATATATTTTTCCAAATCTTTTATGAAGCGGCCACTGATCATACTGTCCTTCCAACTGCTGACCACCAAATTCTGTTCTATTTTTTTGAAGGCCATGTCGATAGCTTCCCGATAGGTGTGTGGTTTGATGCCCAAGATGTCCTGTAACCGGGTATCCCTGGCGACTACTTCCACTTTCATACTGTCTACGAGGTTCAAGGCCAGTTTGTAAGAAGTCGAGGTCACAAAATAAAGCCAGTAGCTCGAAAGTTTTGGGGTCATGACCGGTACCGTAAGTATCCAGTTCTTAAAATCGCGCTGTTCGGCATACTGATGTAACATTTCTTTGTAGGTGAGTACGTCGGGCCCGGCAATATCGAAAGAATCGTCATAGGTTTCTTTATTCCCGAGAACTCCGGTGAGAAAGCTCATAATATCGCGAATCGCAATTGGTTGCGTTTTGGTAAGGACCCATTTAGGGGTAATCATGAGGGGTAATTTTTCGCAGAGGTCCCGAATAATCTCGAACGATGAACTTCCCGAACCAACGATGATTCCGGCGCGTAATACGGTGAGAGGAAATGGACCTTCGGATAGTATATTCTCTACATTTTTTCTTGACCAGAGGTGTTTCGAAAGGTTTTCATCGTTCACGATACCGCTCAGGTAGATGACCTGTTGGACCATGGTATCTTTAAGGTACAGATTGAAGTTTTCCGCCGTTTTGGATTCCATCTCCACAAAGGCCGCTGTGGACGAACTCATGGAATGGATTAAGAAATAGGCGGCATCGATGTCTTTGGGTACTTTTCCCTCGACCACCTCCTTTAGAAAATCGATTTCCAACACCTCGATCTGCGACCGCATTTCTTCATCAATCGCAAACCGTTCTTTATCGCGTACCGTGCAGACCACTTTATGGCCCATATCTACCAATTGGGGCAGCAAGCGAAGACCGATATAACCATTGGCACCTGTGAGGAGTATTTTCATCTATCTCGATTTCTACTGTTTATAAAGTATTGGGTATAAGAGGCTAGACCGCAGCGCTTGGTTCTATTCCCTTGATTCGTATATCAGAGATCCTCGACGGACGTTGGCGCATTATCCGCCTTATAGTCCAACAACTTTCTGAAAAACTTCTGCACGGCCTTTGTATCCGCTTGCACTTTTATAAAATAGTGATCTCGGTAGATGGAGTATATCGCCAAGTCACCTTTGTAAATGGTAAGTTTATAAAAAGGTATGACCAAGGCAAAGGTTTCCAATAGTGACCGGAACCTGACGATGATGCCTTTCGGCCGGATTTCTACATTACATTGGTCACGATTATTGTCAAGTATGAGCAGGTTTCTAATTTCGATATTGGTCTCTGTCATGAACAATCGGGGAGACCCGATGCCCCCCATGGCCCAGCGTTCTTTCAAAGTAAAGGGTTTGCCGACTTCGGCGTCGACCTTTCGAGTAATTTCCTTGTTGTTGTAGGATACGTTTATGAGCATTTGCAATTTTTTATAAAGTTAACCAAAACAGGGCGGATTGCGTAAGGTCTTCGTCTATAAAACCTGAAAAATGATTAGTTTTGCAGCCCTTTCAAAGGATATTCAGTTAAAAGGTTAATTTGTTATTGCGAACGATGAATTTACAGACGATACTTACCATAAAAGTTAAGCAAGCCATTTTAAAACAATTTACAATAGAACTGCCAACGGTCGAATTCCAACCGACCCGGAAGGATTTCGAGGGTGATATCACGGTGATGGTTTTTCCGATGCTTCGTCATATCAAAGGCAATCCGGTAAAGATCGGAGAACAGATCGGGGCATTTCTTGAGCAGGAAGTGGACGCCGTTTCAGGATTCAACGTCATTCAAGGATTTTTGAACCTGGTCATTAGTGATGCCTATTATCTCAATTTTTTCGAAGGGATAAAAAACGATTCGAACTATGGGTTCGCAATCGAGGTGAAAAAGAATGCCGTAATGGTGGAGTATTCCTCACCGAACACTAACAAGCCATTACATTTAGGCCATATCCGGAATAATCTCTTAGGATATTCCGTTGCCGAAATTTTGAAGGCTTCTGGAAGAAAGGTCTACAAAACGCAAATCATTAACGATCGGGGCATCCATATCTGTAAGAGTATGTTGGCTTGGCAGCGTTTTGGAGATGGCGAAACTCCCGAAAGCACTGGTTTAAAGGGCGATAAATTGGTAGGAAACTATTATGTGGCCTTCGATAAAGCCTATAAAAAACAAGTGGCCCAAAAGGTCAAAGGAGGCATTGACCCTAAAGTGGCCGAAAAGGAAGCTCCCATCTTACTGGAAGCCCAAGAAATGCTACAAAAATGGGAGGCCGGAGATAAGGAGACCGTCGCACTCTGGAAAACCATGAACGGCTGGGTGTACAAGGGTTTTGAGGAGACCTATAAAAATCTAGGTGTTGATTTTGATACGCTCTACTACGAAAGTGATACCTATTTATTAGGAAAGGACGTAGTTGAAGAAGGCCTACAAAAAGACGTTTTTTATCGCAGGGACGACGGTAGCGTTTGGATAGACCTCACCGATGATGGCCTTGATGAAAAAATCATTCTCCGTTCCGACGGCACCGCCGTGTACATGACTCAGGATATCGGCACCGCCATCCAGCGGATCAAAGACCGCCCCGATGTGGGGGGAATGGTGTACACGGTCGGCAATGAACAGGACTATCATTTCAAAGTGCTCTTTCTCATCCTTAAAAAACTGGGTTACGAATGGGCCGATAGTCTATATCATTTGAGCTACGGCATGGTCGACCTGCCCAGTGGAAAAATGAAGAGTAGGGAAGGCACCGTAGTCGACGCCGATGATCTGATGAACGACATGACCCAGACCGCCGCCGAGATTTCCGAAGAACTGGGCAAATTGGAAGGCTATTCCAACACCGAAAAGCGAGACCTTTATAAGATGATAGGCTTGGGTGCCCTAAAATACTATATCCTCAAAGTAGACCCTAAAAAGCGCATCCTCTTCAACCCCGAAGAGTCGGTAGACTTTCAAGGGAATACCGGACCGTTCATTCAATATACGTATGCGCGAATTCAGTCTATCCTCAGAAAAGCCGAAGAATTAGACTCGCTAGGTTTTCAAAACCTGACAGGTATGAACCGTAGTTTGCACCCCAAAGAAAAAGAACTCATCAAACAGCTACAGGGATACCCCGAAACCATTCAATTGGCCGCGGAAAATTTGAGTCCCGCTTTAATCGCCAACTACACCTATGACCTGGTCAAGGAATTCAATTCCTTTTATCAACAAGTATCCATTTTGGGCGAGGAAGACGGGCAGAAGAAGTTGCAACGGGTAGCGCTTTCCAGAAAAGTGGGACAAGTAATTAAATCGGCATTTGGACTATTAGGCATTGAGGTACCGGATCGGATGTAATTTTTCCCCAGCGAACCAATAGGCACTTCTGACCCTTACTCTTCAAACAATTCCCAAAACCGAAGATAGCGCTGTGGCCAGCCCCAAAAAGCTTAGAAATCCACAAATATCGGTTACCGTGGTAAGAATTATCGATGATGACGTGGCAGGGTCTTGCCCTATCGCTTTCAGCGCAATAGGGATGATTGCACCCGCAAAACCGGCAATAAGCATAGATAATATCATAGATATTCCTATGACAATAGCAATACCTGATGAAGAGGACCAAAAGTAGACTATAATGCCGGTCGTCAATGCCACGGCAATCCCGTTTATAAGGCCGACCATAAGTTCTTTTCTGGCTACCCTGAACCATTGTGAAATCCTAATTTCCTTCAATGCCAGACCCCTAATGGTCACGGCCAACGCCTGTGATCCCGTATTGCCCGATTGTCCGGCCACAACGGGAAGAAAAATGGCAAGGATAGTAATTTGGGCAATGGTCTCCTCGAAAAATCCCACAACCATCGATGCTAGGAAAGCCGTAGCAAGGTTCACCTGCAGCCAAGGCAACCTTTTGCGCACCGCAAAGGATATCTTTGACAAGGCGTGTTCTTCCCGGCCAGCCCCGAACATGGCCTGGAGATTTTCCGATATCTCCTGTTTGGAGGCGGACATCAGGGCATCGTTTCGTATCACCCCAAGAAGATTGTTATTAATATCGGTTACAGGTATCTGTAAAAGGTCGCCCGTTTCAATCGCTATTAGTACCTCTTCCCGAGTAGACATGGCGTTTATCGAATGTGCAATTTCCATTATGCCATCAAGTAGCTTGTCGGGTTGCGATATGGCGATATGCTGAACCGGAATTCTGCCCAATAACATCCCTTCCGCATCTA
This sequence comes from Pricia sp., assembly GCA_024635875.1. Taxonomy (GTDB): domain Bacteria; phylum Bacteroidota; class Bacteroidia; order Flavobacteriales; family Flavobacteriaceae; genus Pricia. Next base: position 24,620 of record JAGXIC010000280.1, on the reverse strand, counting down.
CGACATAAACAACCACAATATTACGGTTGCCTATTCTACGCAATCTATTGAGAACATCCTCGACCGAATTATCTGAATGGAAGGTGACCAGTGAAGTTTCCATCAGATAGCCTGCCGTATCCTCTTTGTAACTCATAAAATCTTGGATTTCCCTAGAAACTATGTCAGGTAAAAGCGAGAGCTTATCGATTATCGTTCTGCTTTCGTGACGAGAGAGCAAACGGGCCGTAGCATGCGTGTTGTTCTTCGTGAAAAATGCAACGAACATCTCATCTTCCATACCTATGATACACTCACTTATAGTTTCGGAATTCAATAGGAAGAAAATGCTTTTGGCCTGCTCCGGGGGCATAGCTGACAAATACTTCAGAATCGTTTTGGGCGGCATTGCATCTAGGGTATGCGCTGCGTCCTTAGGAAATTTATAAAAATATTCGTCCCGTAGTATACTTTCTATCATTTTGACATCTGAACCCATGTTATTATTCTTTACCTGTGCTTTGTAATAAACCTGTTAGACCAATTCTATAAAGCTCCCCGAGAGCACTGGCGCTTTCGTTGATAGCATCATTTGCCCGATTTTTTGTTTTACCGGCAATCGCCATTACAGACCTGTAGGATATCGCCCCTATAAACTTATCGGCCCTATCGACAATGGGGATATGTCGGTAGTGCAACCAAGCCTCATCCTCTAAGACACTACTAATGGGTTGGTCGGCTGAAAATCTCGGACAAGTAGTAACCATAATACCTTCAAGAGTGTCGCTTTTATCGGACATTAATAGCTGCGCCGTTTCTACCAGACCTTGGAAGATACCATCTAAATCGACGACATACAATTCAGAAACCACGGCCGTTCTGCTCTTTTTAAAGATATCGGTGGCATCGTTTACCGTCATCTCTTTAAGGACAGTCATCGCAGGTTCGGCCAAAAGGCCGACAGTGTCCGGCCTAAATTCCAGTTCACGCCTAATCATTGCCGCGGTATGGGGCGATATAGTTTTCAGCAAATCATTTTGCAATGGGCCGTCGATGGTTTTAAGGATAGCGGCCATTACGGAAGGCTTTCCTTTTTCCAAGTATTCGGCTCTTTGCTTCGTGGGCAATAGCACGAAACACTTCGATGCACTTTCGGGATTCATAAGTGACAGAATATTCAGGCCTTTTTGTAAGGGCAGTTCCAGTAAAAACTCTCCCACTTCATTAGGTCCCAATACTTCCAAGGCTTTTGCAGTGGCGAAAGGATGTCTCGTTATAAAATCGTTTAGAATAATTTGGTTCGGATCCATACCCCTTAGTCTGTTTTAATTAAATATGATTTAGTCTCGTTAAACTTCTTTGCCGGAATATTGACCTGTCCCTTCTCATTTTCCAGAACTACTGAATTGGTAGTAATGCTGATAATTCGACCGCTCACCTTCCCGATCTGTATCAGGTCACCCTCAGTGTACATCTTGCGCACATAAAAGGAAGCCAGAATATTACTGATCGATGTTCTCGAGCCTAGTCCGAAGGAGAGTGAAGCCCCAAAAAGCAAAGCCGCCAAAATAATATCGATAATATCCTTCAATATCGATATTTCAATGCCTATCTGATCCAGGGCGATAAGAACGGCAAGCGCTATGAAAAGGAATCGAACTACCTTGATCAAGGTCTGGCTATACTGAAATCCTGTACGTTTTCCGAAGGATACCAAAAGATCGGAGACCAAATTCCCGAGCATTATAGAGGCGAAAATAATCAAGATGGCCGCAAGTATATTTGGAACGTGCTGCATAATATCTTGAAACCATCCCGTAACAATACTCAAACCGAGGTAATCGGTTATCAGGAGCATGGTAGAAAATAGAATCAACCAAAAAAAAGCTGTACCTAAAAAGGAACCGGCCTGTTTGAAATTTAAACTCCCGGCTCTGTTACCCGCCAGCCTACTTATATAGTTGAACAGTACGAAAACCAAATATTTGATCATCCACGCTATGCCGTAACCTATGATCAGCACAGCTAGGGATATGAGAATATCAGGTAAAAGCTCCATTAGTTGGCCTCCAAGTCGCTGTACTATTTCTTCAATATCGTTCATCATACTATTTTAAATATACTATGATACGGCATCTTTACCGTCATCGCAAATTTTTTAAACACTTCTTGATGGCTCATGGGATGTATACGCTGTCCGCCAGGGTAATTTCATCATTCGAATCAATAAGGAAAAGGATATTGTCAAATATTACCATTTGATTTACGCGATCGGTATCTTAAAACGCCACCCGAAAACTAACGTTGGGGGTAAGCCCCAATGAAACATTCTCAATCTTTTCGATTTCGTTTTGGTCGTTAAACCGATAATAAGCGTTCAAAATGTTGTTACGATCCGTAAAGTTCAGCACGGACACCCCTGCCGTGGCCTTCACGGCCGATCCGATATCGAAGTTATAGATAGCGGAAGCATCTGCACGGAGGTATTCCGGCAAACGATCGGCGTTCGGCGACCGATAGTTTATCCGGGAGGGGAAAAATGAAGTGTCTATCGGGTCATCAGCCTGCGGTGCGGTAATCGGTTTTCCGGTACGGTAATTCAGGCCGATACTAAACTTAAGTTTATCCAAGGTATACGTGCCCGCTAATGTACCGGTGTGGCGAATATCGAGGTTGTTTGGGAATTCAGGCGGCACGATTTCCGGAAAATAGTAGGTGTTGACGTTATACCCATAGCTGGCCCAGATACTGTAGGCATCCGTTTTTTTATTGACCAGGAATTCGATGCCCTTCACATCGTAGTTTCCGATTTCGCCGTTGAACTGGTTTTGGTTCTGAAATCCTTGGGTCGTGGTACTGATGCCATCGACCTCCTTATAAAAACCTTCTAGACCGATATACAGGTTTTGGTGATCGTAATTAAAGCCAACGGCTACCTGTTTGCTTTTGGTTATGGGCAGCTCATCCCCATCCGAAACGATCCAACGTCGTTTTTCGATACCCAAAAAATTCTGCTCGAGGTCGATAATCTGGTTGGTCCCCTGACTTTTAAATTCCCCCAGAATTTGGAATTTAACCTCCCGTGTAAGTGCATAGTTCAGGCTTAGGCGTGGCTCAATAACAAAATCCTTAAACGAATCGGGATTCTCGAAATGGTTCAACCGTACGCCCGCCCTGGCGAACAGTTTTTGATCGGTCGATCGATAAGTGATTTCCGAGAACAGGGCTTGGCTGCGTAGAATGTCACGTACATCGCTTTGAAAAGGGGGTTGGGTCACGTCTGTGGCATTGGCTATTGCGGTTTCTGTATATTGGTATCCGTTACCCCAGACGAAACGCTGGTTCAATCGGTAATTGGTGTTCAGTTTGAGCGCCGTCTCTTCTACTTGGTTATTTTGGAATAGGGTCTGTTTCGCATTGGAGGATGTATTTCGGGCATCGAGATTATAGCGCGTGTGGTAAACGTTTAAAGAAGTCGAGAACTTTTCGTTCCAAGTACTTTTTAGGCTTCCCCCGAAGGACAGATTGGTCTGGTCAAGGTCGCTTCGGGTACGCTGCCCGGAATTCATTTCTTCATCGGAATAATCCAAAAGGTTGTTGACGCTTATAAAATTTAGGCGTATTTTCTGATTTGTATTGATGTCGTACAATAGTTTTCCGGTAAAATCGTAGAAATAGAAATTACCGTCGCGGTTCACTTGACTATCCTCAAAAACCCGAGTAAAGAACTTTTGATAGGTAGGGGTATTCAAAATATCGGTAAGCGAACGCCGAGCGGAAACTTGCACGGCCAATTTCTCGGATATAGGCAGATGGCCGTAAACATCCCCGCTGATGAGGTTGACGCCCGCACCGCCGTAAAACTGTTCTGATATGCTGTCCTTTGTGCGCATGTCGATGATACCGCTAACACCCTCTCCGTATTGGGCTCTGGCACCATTTTTTGTCAAGATGACCTTGTCGGTCAGATAGGGGTTGAAAGCGGATATCAATCCGAAAAAGTGTCCGGATTGGTACATTTTGATACCATTCCAAAGCACGAGGTTCTGGTCGTTGGTGCCGCCACGAATATTGATGTTCGATACCGTTTCGTCGATACTTTCTATGCCCGGTAAGACCTGAACGGTCTGCAGTACGTCGGGCTCGATCAATCCGGGAAGAATACCGAATTGCTCGCTGTTCATCTCGATACGGCCGTCCACTTGTTTTACCAGACCTTTGGTGAGGAATTCATAGACGACGACTTCTTTCAATTGTTGGTAGAATTTTGCCAATAGCAGGGTAGTACACGGTGCTTGCTTCATTAAATCCTGTGCGTCGACAAAAAGGGTTTTGTACCCGATATGCTTCATTTGAATTTTAGCGGTCCGGGGTACGTTTCCAATCGCAAAATGGCCGTCAGAATCTGTAATTACGGCCGTTTTTGTCCCTAAAACCTCTATAGTTGCCCCGGTAACGGTGTTTCTCTCAAAATTATCCAGAACTATACCACAAATATCGATGGAAGAACGCTTGCTTATGGTGTAATACCGTTCGTTAAGTTTTTGGATCTGTAGTTGGGTCTGCTTTTGGACATCCTCTAAAATATCCTTTAAATTTTCTGTTTGTGGAGTTACAACGTTGCGCATACGGATATCTTCGTCCGCATAGGAGAACTTTATGTCAAAATCGCGTTCTAAATTTTGGAGAAAAGAAATAAGCGAAACCTTGGACGCATCTTCTTGGGCGTCAGTACTTTTTGGGAATGAGAAAAGAATAAGACAAAGTAGGGGAAGGGTACATTTACGGAGTGTTTTCGCCATAGAAGAGCACTTTGTCGCCCTCAAATTTAAACTTTATTTGCGAAGGGACACTAATACTTTTCAAGGCAACATCCGGATCGGTATTACTGAAGGTACCGGTAAATAATTGTTTTAGGTCGATATTTTGGGTCTGTACGGCGATATCGTGCTGGCGTTCAAATTCATCGAGCACGTATTTCAGGGGAACGCTTTTAAACGAACTCTCGTCGTTCATCCAAGATGGTACCGAGGTACCGGGTGCGGCTGCCTCTACGATTTCACCATCAATAGCTGTAAATGAACTGCCCGCCGATAGTTGGGTTTCCTTATTATTAAAGGAAACGCTGACCCGCCCTTCAAAACAAGTGACTTCAAAAAACCTCTTTCTTTTTTCAACATTAAACTGGGTGCCCAAAACCACAATCTGTCCGGCATCGGTGGCAACGGTAAAACGTTCGCCCTTGGCTACCTTGAAAAAAGCTTCCCCTTCAAGATCGACTTTTCGATGATTGTCCCATTTTCGTTCACTGTAGGATATTTCGGAGTCGGCGTTCAAAACGACCACCGATAGATCGGGCAAGGTTATTTCCTTACTTTCGGCATACGATGTGGAGATAGTTTGGTCCGATAAACTCAAATATAGGTAAGATCCCATGATAAGCACAGCCGCAGCCGCTGCAACCCGAAAAAATTTACGGAAAGGATGCAATGTAACAACTTTTCGGTCTTGCAGTTCACGTCTGTTTTTCAACGCCTGATAAGCCCTGCTATCATCGAACTCCGTTCCCTTCAGGCCATCGGTAGCATCAGCGATACGCTTATAGGAAACATACGCATCGGAATTCTTAAATTCCAAAAGCTCCGCCTCCGTAAGGTCTCCGTTCAGCCATTTCGCTAAGTAATTTTCTTGCATTATTTCTGTCTTAATATCTTAATAACAATTCGTTTAGGAAAAACCCTACCTTGTTAAAAATTCCAAATTCCAAAAGATAGGATAGAAAACAGAAAATAGATTTTATTGGCCAAATGCTATTTTCAAATCGACACATTTCTTAATTAAAAACAATGCACCGACCACTGCCACTTATATACCCTCAATCTTATCCCGCAGTGATTTCAGTGCCAAATGCATCCTTTTTTCGATGGCTTTGACGCTTACACCCTCCAATTCAGCGATTTCGGCGTATTTTTTTCCGTCTACGCGATGCAATAGAAAGGTGATACGTTGGTTTTCGGGTAGGGCGTTCAATGCATTGTCCAGTTTTTCCTTGAACTCGCTTTCTTCCATCAGAAATTCCGGATCCTCGTGGGTGGTTTTTAAGGACTTATCCGCATATTTCAGACGTACTTTTTCTGCTTTAATAACGTTGAGGTATAAGTTGTTCGCTACGGTATAGACAAACGATTTTGCCTTCTCGGGAGGGACTTTCGCACAGTTTTCCCAGAGTTTCAAAAAGGCTTCCTGAACGGCGTCATAGGCTTTTTCCTCATTTCCGAACTTATAATAAATATAGTTGAAAATCATTTTGGAATTCGCTTTGAACAACGTACCGAATACTTGCTCGTCGCAAACATTGCCTGTATCTTTGCTTTTTAATGAAGTCATTTAAGCTATTTCTTTTACCTAAGAATTTCACATTTTGCACCCTAATTTTGGCATTTTTGAGTACCGTAGCTACGGCTATGCTACTAAAAAATGACTTCATTAGGTCGCAAAAGCCGAAATCCTCGGTTCCAAACAAAAAATTTATATCACTTAAAGGGAAATGTTTTTTCCAAAGGTATCCGAAAAAATCAAAAACAAGTTCCTTAACCCTGAAATTTGGATTTGTGAATTTTTATAATAAAGTAGGGTATTTTCTCAAGAGGTTGTTTTACAGGAAATTCCAAATCATTATGTATTGTATTTTTAAGAATTTGCTCCATGTCATCCTACTGGCTGGGGCGATATTTTTTATTTCTTGTCAACAAGAGGAACCGTTTCAAGAAGAAATCAATCCCGTACTGACCTTGTCGGCCGACTCTGCCGTGGTCGAAATGATGAAACGAACTACTTCGAGCGATGGATCGTACGACAATATCGTAGACGGGGCCAGCTGCCTGGGCATTCAATTCCCCTATACCGTCACTGTCAACGGTTCGGAACTACGAATCGAAACCATGGATGACTTCCAAAGCATTGAGGATATTCTCGATGCCGCCGAAGAAGGGGCGCATAACGTGCAGATTACGTATCCCATAACCGTAACACTGTCCGACTATACCGAAACCGTTATCGATAGCGAAGCGGTGCTTCAAGACCACGTCGAACGATGTGTCGAAGGCGGTACTGACGATGATATCGAGTGTGTCGATGTGATGTATCCCGTAAATCTTTTTACCTATAACCCCAATTTACAGCAGACTAGTAACGTTACGGTAAACCATGATATGGAACTGCGCCGTTTTTTGGCCGGATTAGATGATGCCGACCTCATCAGTATCGATTTTCCGCTTAGCTTTGAAATGTTCGATGGCATCGAGGTTACCGTAAACAACAATACCGAATTGGCCGAGACTATGGATCGGGCCGCCGAAGCCTGTGATGAAGATGATGACAGCGATTACAACGATGACGATTTTACCAAAGTAAGCCTTGACAGCATCTTGGTTACCTGCCCTTGGCTGGTAAAAAAGTTGAACAGGATAGATGTGGAGAGCTCGCAGGGATATGTGGACATCACCGAACAATATCACGAGAATCTGCTGACTTTTATGGAGGATGGAAGGGTAAATTTGGATGATGGTTTTGGTCCTGTAAGCGAAGGCGATTGGTCCGTCGGCGTTTCCGATTTCAAGGTTTTTATTACCCTGGAATTTAAGGATGCCGAAGCGTTCAACGGTACCATGTACACCTATGAAATTGGGGAAGGCACTATAAAAATGGATGGGGGCGAAAACGATGAAATAATTTTGCAGCGGTTCTGTGCCTACGAAGTACAGGCTTGTAGCCAAGCATTTATAGAGGAAAATCTTCTGACCGGGTGCCGATGGTCGATTACCGACGGCAGAGGCGAGTTCAACGAAGAAATAACTATCGATTTTTCCCAGAAGAACATTCTGGCGTACAATGCTAACGATATAGTCGAGGATGAAGGCAACTGGAATATCTCGGATACTACCCTAGCCTTCGGCGATATGAGTACGACCCTTGAATATTATGTTGGTGACTGGCAAGTTGTCGCCTGTAGCGAAGAGCGGTTCAGGCTCGAACGCGGTGATGAAACTCTGGTCCTTGTTAAAAATTGTGATGCCGGGCTTTAAAATCTGTTAGAAATAATTCGAACGGGTTATTTTTAACCGCGAATGCTGCATTACCCCCAATGCTCTGCAGCCAAATTAAATAAGTATTCCAACCTTTACTTCGTTAGCTTGCACCGAAATCGTTCATTTGAACGCTAGCGGTCGGCATCTGAATTCTTCAAGTTTCTCTCTCTGTTTTAGGGAATTATCTTAGGCGATCGGGTGCTTTTTTGTTCCCGGCTTTATGCTTAAATTTGTCTCCATCTAAATAGAAAAGACCGATGTTCGATAATTTAAGCGAAAAACTGGATAAGGCCCTCCACACCCTCCGTGGCCATGGGCAAATTACCGAGATAAACGTAGCGGAAACCACGAAGGAAGTCCGAAGGGCCTTGCTCGATGCCGATGTCAATTTCAAGATAGCCAAAGAGTTTACCAACCGGGTCAAGGAAAGAGCCTTGGGCCAGAACGTGTTGACGAGCCTACAGCCCGGCCAGTTGATGGTCAAAATCGTAAAAGACGAACTTACCGAACTCATGGGCGGTGAGACCGAGGGCATCAATCTGTCGGGTACCCCGTCGGTCATTTTGATGACCGGCCTACAAGGTTCTGGTAAGACCACTTTTTCTGGAAAGCTGGCGAACTTCTTAAAAACCAAAAAATCTAAAAAACCTTTGTTGGTCGCCTGTGATGTCTACCGTCCTGCAGCTATCGACCAATTGCATATCGTCGGGGAGCAGATCGATGTCGACGTCTATTCCGACAAAGAGAATAAAAACCCGGTAGCCATTGCGCATGCGGGTATCGCCAAAGCCAAAGCGGAAGGGCACAACGTGGTCATTATCGATACCGCGGGCCGATTGGCGGTCGACGGGAAGATGATGGCCGAGATATCGGAAATCCATACTGCGATCCAGCCTCAGGAAACCCTTTTTGTGGTCGATGCCATGACGGGTCAAGATGCCGTGAATACTGCGAAAGCCTTTAACGATGTTTTGAATTTTGACGGGGTCATTTTGACAAAGCTTGATGGTGATACCCGGGGTGGTGCGGCCATTTCCATTAAATCCGTAGTCGACAAGCCTATAAAGTTTATCGGTACAGGCGAGAAGATGGAGGCTATCGATGTCTTTCATCCTTCTCGTATGGCGGATCGTATTTTGGGTATGGGGGATGTGATTTCCTTGGTCGAACGGGCCCAAGAGCAGTTCGATGAGGAGGAAGCTAGAAAAATCCAAAAGAAGATTGCCAAGAACAAGTTCGGCTTCGACGATTTCCTTTCCCAGATACAGCAGATTAAAAAAATGGGAAATATGAAGGATTTGATGGGCATGATCCCCGGTGCCGGAAAAGCGTTAAAGGGACTGGATATCGATGACGACGCCTTTAAGCATATTGAGGCCATCATCCACTCCATGACCCCCGACGAGCGTTCGAATCCATCCAAACTGAACGTTAGCCGTAAAAAACGTATTGCCAAAGGGAGCGGCCGGGATATGAAAGAAGTGAACCAGCTCTTGAAGCAGTTCGACCAAATGGGCAAAATGATGAAAATGATGCAAGGTGGCGGCGGTAAAAAGATGATGCAGATGATGCAGAATATGCGCTAGGACGCATTCAAGGTTTAATGTTCAAAGTTTAAAAAAAATAAGGCCGCTTGATACGGTTTAAAGTCATGGCAAAAATCGAAAAATTTGAGGATTTGGAGGTTTGGCAATTGGCTAGGGAAATCTGTAACGAAACCTATGCATTATTTGAGTCCACAAAACTCGGAAAGAACTACGCGTTGAGCAATCAAATGGATAGAAGTTCAGGTTCGATTATGGACAATATCGCCGAGGGTTTCGAGCGAAATGGAAACAAAGAATTCGTTCAGTATCTAAGCATTGCTAAAGCCTCATGTGGAGAATTGCGCTCAAAGTTATATAGAGCTTTGGACAGAAATCATATTGAGGAAATGGTTTTCGAAGAACTGAGGAAAAAAGTTTTTTAGAAAATAAAAAAATCAGCTCATTTATGAGCTATTTATCAAGATCGGAATACACGGGTTCTAAATACAAGAAATAATAACCTTAAACATTAAACCTGCCTTTGGCAGAATTGAACCTTAAATTGTTGAATTTATGGAACTACTCGACGGAAAGAAAATTTCCAATGAGATTAAAGAAGAAATCACTGTCGAGGTAACGGCTATGAAAGAACGCGGTGAAAAAGTGCCTCACCTAGCGGCTGTTTTAGTCGGAAATGACGGTGCCAGCCTAACCTATGTTGGTAGCAAGGTAAGGTCTTGCAAGAAAATCGGATTTGAGTCCACCTTGATTCATTTGCCGGAGGAAACTACCGAAGAGGCTTTGTTGCAAAAGGTGCGGGAACTGAATAATGACGATGATATCGACGGTTACATCGTGCAACTGCCCCTGCCTAAACATATCGACGAAGAAAAGGTGTTGATGGCCGTTGATCCGGATAAGGATGTCGATGGATTCCATCCCGTCAATTTTGGTAAAATGGCGTTGGATATGGACACTTTTATCTCCGCCACACCCTATGGAATTATGGAACTATTACGACGGTACAAGGTGGATACCGAAGGTAAACATGCGGTAGTCATCGGCCGAAGCCATATCGTTGGAAGACCTATGAGCATCCTGATGAGTCAAAAAGGGGATGCGGCCAACTGCACCGTAACCCTTACCCACAGTCGTACGAAAAACATTAAGGAATTAACGCTACAAGCAGATATCGTAGTTTCCGCCTTGGGCGTGCCGCATTTTCTTAAGGCCGATATGGTTAAGGAAGGTGCCGTAATCATTGACGTAGGTATTACCCGGGTCCCCGATGATTCGAAAGAAAGAGGCTACTTCTTAACGGGGGATGTCGATTTTGAGCAGGTAAGTAAAAAGGCATCCTTCATTACTCCCGTACCCGGTGGGGTCGGCCCGATGACGATTGCCATGTTGTTGAAAAATACGCTTTTGGCGAGGGAAAGGCATAGAAATAAAGGTTGATTTCTGACATATGCCAGCCATTAGTTTTGTCACTTGGCCTTTTTTTAGATGTTTAAGGTGGACGGTCTATCCTGACAAAAGAACCCTCATGGATTTTGATACCAGAACGATAATAGTTCTTGTAGTATTTTCTTAAAGCCTAAAGAAACTCATAATCCTGAGCAAACCCAAAAGAACAAAATTCTACAGCTCACCAGATTTTCCATGGGTGCTATACTAAACTATGCTTACCTTCAAAAACTGCAGTCCGCCCGCCAATCGATGCAGCGCCAAAGATTTTAAAAGTAGTTTGAAGTCGAAAAATGCAGGCACGATGCGCCCATATACCCATGAAGTTGCCACACTGGCCTGCGAAGTAAAATAATTTGTTTTTGGATAGAATAACTATATTCTTTTTAACGTTATACGTTCTAAGATACCGCATCTATTAACGTTATGAACCGTCTGCAGTGGATACCAAAGAATTCTCAACATAATTACATCCAATTTTCTAAAGAAATTTTAAAAACCGTACTCAATGATGCACCAAATAACGCCATTCTTTGATTTATCCATGGATTGCCTATGTATTGCCGGTTATGATGGGTATTTTAAAAAAATTAATCCAGCTATTGTAAGGTTGTTAGGGTACTCTGAAGAGGAACTGCGCTCTAAATTAATATCCGAATTTATTTATGAGGAAGATAGGGAGCTGACAGCTTTATATCGACAAAACCTGAAGGATAATAAGCCGTTGATCAATTTTGAGAATCGATATGTCTGTAAATCAGGAGAGCTTGTCTGGCTCCATTGGACATCCATCCCTTTAGAAAACGAGCAATTAATTTACGCCATCGCCAAAGATGTAACATACAAGAAGCAATTAGAGAACGAGCGACTTTCACACATGAGCCATCTTTCAAAAGCAAACGAAGAACTCAAACAATTGAACTATAAGACCTCCCATGACTTAAGGTCTCCTGTGAATAACTTGATCTCTATGGTCGACCTGATTGATTTAAGCAAAATCGAAGATGAAGATACTTTAGAAGTGCTACGGTTCATTAGACTTTCGGCAGAAGGCTTGAATGACACTTTAAACGCATATGTGGACGCTTTAAAGCAAAGCGATACTCAAAATGGACCATTGGAAAAGGTATATTTCAATGAAATATTTGATAAGACCCAAAAAAACATTAGTTCTTCGATTCAAAAAATGAATGTAGAGTTTCAGCTAAATTTTTCTGGTTTGGAATGTGTACAGCACAACGCTTCATACATGGAGAGTATTTTTCTCAACCTCATGACCAATTCCATTAAATATGCCAGACCCAATGTACCACCTGTTATCTCAATAACCACTGGTCAACAAAATGGTGTCCCAACCATGACGTATTCCGATAACGGTCTTGGCTTTAATATGGATAAAGTCGGACATCTGATTTTTAACCTTAACCAAAAATTTCATGGTAATGAAGATAGCAAAGGGGTCGGACTCTATTTGGTACATAATCATGTCACCAATCTTGGAGGAAGTATTTCTGTAGATAGTACGGTCAATGAAGGAAGTACTTTTACGATAAATTTTAAAACTGTTAGTCAATGATGAGTCCTGGTACATCCTTGATATCTCGCCTCAATTTGGGATATCAACGATTGCCAAAAACAGCAAAGATAGATTTTGGTGTTTTATTCAATACATAGCGGAGAAAGAAGCGGTCGCTCTATGTAATCACAAAATATGACCCTTCTTCAAAATTTCACAAAGGTCTTTCTGGAGCCAATATACCGGTGATCACCGTATCTCCAGGTTTAATAATCTCAATATCGTTGCTATCGTCCACGCTGCAGCTTCCCATAGCAATCAAGCTTGCGAAAATTAGAGCGAAGTAGGCCAGTTTTTTCATATTTTTAGACTTTTTTTGAGGTTGTGTTTTACTTCTTGCTAACGCTGAAAAATCGATTTAGGTATGTATTCTTCAAATTCTTGCCGTATAATGGGCATTTGTACGAACCAATCCCCTTATTTTTGCGGCTTTCAGAAAGCCAATGTCCGCCAAAAGCCGATTTTCATTTGTCGACCCCGCTAACAGCCCCTTCTTTTATGGCTATGTCATTTTATTCATCGGCACCTTGGGTATCTATTGCAGTATCCCAGGCCAGACTATTGGGGTTTCCGTCTTTACCGATCCGGTAAAAGATGCCTTGGGCCTGTCGCGCAATCAGTTCAGCAACGCCTATATGATCGGTACGATTGGTAGCTCGTTGGTCATCGGTAGGGCAGGGGTGTGGTTCGATACCTATGGCGCGCGTTATGTGGCCTTTTTTGCCGCCCTCGTTTTGGCAGCGGCACTGATGCTGTGCTCTTGGTCGGTGCAAATGAGCGACTTTGCGAAACAAACTTTAGATTCCAGCTCATGGACCATCCCTTTCGGCATCATGACCGTTCTGTTCTTTATCCTTCGGTTTTCCGGACAGGGGGTGTTGACCATGGCCTCCCGAAACGTAATTATGATTTGGTTCGACAAGAATCGGGGCAAGGTGAACGCGATAAGTAGTGTGGCCATATCCTTTGGCTTTTCGTCCTCCCCGTTATGGGTCAACGCCTTGATCGAAGGATACAGTTGGCAAAGTGCATGGCAAATTCTTGCGGGGGGACTCGTAGTAGTCAGTTTTTTCATCCTTCAGCTTTATAAAAATCGCCCCGAAGAGCATGGTCTGCTTCCAGACGGGGCCCATGTTCAGACCGGGGGCGATGCTACAACCGTTCCCTTGGCAAAACAATATACTTTAGAGGATGCCAAACGTACAAGGGCCTTCTGGATGTACGGCCTCCTATTGGCCTTCAACAGTTTTTTCATAACAGGTCTCACCTTTCACGTCGTTTCGGTCTTTGCAAGTGAAGGCTTTCCCAAAGCGGACGCTATTGCCATCTTCTTACCTACTTCCGTGGTAGCGGTAAGTGTATCATTGCTATTTAATTATCTAAGCGATTACATAAAACTCAAACTATACCTGTACCTCATGATTTTAGGCGGGATTATGTCTTCGGTCGGATTTTTATTTTTGTCCTCGACCGTCGGCGTACCGCTGCTAGTGGGCGGCTTCGGGATCATGAGCGGATTTTTTGCGGTACTGAATGCGATAGTTTGGCCCCGTTTCTTCGGCCGTAACCATTTGGGTGCGATAACGGGCAAGGTGATGTCTTTCTTGATTTTGGCCAGTGCGCTCGCACCACCGATCTTTAGTGTCTGTTTTTCCACGTTCGGATCGTATCGGTTGTTGGGTTATTTGGGGCTGGTCTTTTTATTATTTTTAGCTTTGGCCTCTGTACGGGCTAATAATCCGCAATAAAAATTTTCTCCTGACGGACAAAAGTCTTGTTTGTCAATTGGATGGAAATACCTACCTTTTCAAGAAAGAACCAAACTATGAAAACACTACTACATGGCATCGTCCTCTTATTTTTCAGTGGCATGGGCATGGCGCAGAACAACTCGGGATTTGCCATAAAAGTATTCTTTACTGAAGATACCAGTTCTGAAAAAAAGGATGGTCGCCTCCTTCTAATGCTATCTAACAACGATGAAAAAGAACCGCGTTTTCAGATTGGCGATGGACTACAGACCCAACTTATTTTTGGAATGAATGTTGAAGGAATGGGTTCAGGAGAAGCCAAGACGTTTGACGAATCCATTTTCGGCTACCCCTATCCCAGTCTTTCCGATATACCTGTAGGGGAATATAATGTACAGGCTCTTTTGCATATATATGAAACTTTCGATCTTTCAACTGGTCAGACTGTAAAACTTCCTATGGATAATGGCGAGGGACAACAATGGAACAAATCCCCCGGAAACTTGTACAGCAATCCTTTTAAGATTTCGGTTACAGAAAAAGGGGTCGAGAACGTAACCGTAGTAATGGACCAGGTCATTCCGCCCATTGAAGAACCAAAGGATACAGAATGGATAAAGCATATCAAAATAAAATCTGAAAAGCTATCGGAGTTTTGGGGAAGGGATATGTACCTCGGTGCGCATATTTTATTGCCCAAAGGATTCAAGGAACATCCCGAAGCCAAGTATCCCCTGATGGTTTTTCAAGGCCATTTTCCGTCGGATTTTGGAGGCTTCAGAACCACGCCGCCCGATCCGGACCTAAAACCTGAATATTCTAAACGTTTCGACTTAGAAGGCTATAACATCATCGAACAACAGGAAGCCTACGATTTTTACAAACGTTGGAACGAACCTGATTTTCCGAGGATGTTGATTATCGAGATTCAGCATCCTACGCCGTATTATGACGATTCGTACGCTGTTAATTCCGCCAGCCAAGGCCCTTGGGGCGATGCGATTACCTATGAACTGATTCCGTATATCGAAAAGGAATTCCGCGGTATCGGCGAAGGTTGGTCCCGTTTTCTATATGGCGGTTCTACTGGCGGCTGGGAAGCCTTGGCGGTACAAGTGAAATATCCCAAAGAATACAACGGCTGTTTTGCCGCTTGTCCCGATCCCATCGATTTTAGGGCATACTGCCTGACCGATATCTATACCGATAAAAACGCATATTATTATGATAGCGAACATAAAAAACTGGAAGTCCCTAGCCATCGGGACAATTTGGGCCAGATACAGTCCACCTTGCATCAGGGGAATCATCTGGAACTGGTCTTGGGCGACAAATCCAGGTCGGGCCAGCAATGGGATATTTGGGAAGCTACCTATTCCCCACAGGGCCCGGATGGATATCCGATACGTATTTGGGATAAAAGGACTGGCGACATCAATCAAAAAGTAGCGGAATATTGGAGGGAAAACTACGACTTGCGATATATTTTGGAGCGGGATTGGAGCAAACTGGGTGACGACCTCAAAGGTAAGATCCATATCTACTGTGGTGATATGGATAATTACTACCTGAACAATGCGGTTTATCTGATGGAAGATTTCCTGGAAAGCACCACCGACCCTAATTACGAAGGCGAAGTGCTGTACGGTGACCGGGCGGAACATTGTTGGAACGGAGACCCTGATCAGCCCAATGCCATTAGCCGGTTACGGTACAATACCATGTACGTTCCCAAGATTATGCGGCGCATAGAAGAGAGCGCTCCAGAGGGGGCCGATTTAACGAGTTGGCGTTATGAATAGGCCGAGGAGAACAGATTATTCCAAAATATCTGGTTATATTGTGAGCAATCCTGAAAAATGGAAATCAGATATGTTTTATTAAAAAAATTCATGATGAAAAACTTGATGTTCCTTTTGCTGGTGGTCTTTACTTCGTGCAAAACCGAAAAAAAGGAAGACAACAGCGAATCCGTTGCCAAAGAAACCATTGCAACGAAACCCACCGAATGGATGTTCCTCTTCGACGGCACAACGACCGAAGGCTGGCGCGCTTACAATGCAGAGGATTTACCGCCACAGTGGGTCATCGAAGATGGAACGCTGACTTTCGACACCGAAAAACGTAAGGAAGTCAATCGTAAGGGCGGTAACGATATCATCTATGCCGCGGAGAAATTCGACAATTTCGAATTGGCTTGGGAATGGAAGATTCCCGAGGGTGGCAACAGCGGCATGCTATATCACATAAGGGAAGGCGACTGGAGCATCCCTGAAGTTTCCCCCGAATATCAAATGCTAGATGATTTCAAATGGGAAGCGATCAACAATGCCAAACTCGAGGAATGGCAAAAAACGGGAGCCGACTACGCCATGTACGTCCCTGACAAAGAGCAAAAAAATGCCAAACCGGCGGGGGAGTGGAATACCTCCCGCGTTATTTTTACGCCCGAAAATGTAGAACATTGGCTTAACGGAAAAAAGATATTATCTTTCGTGCCGTGGTCGGATGATTGGGAAAAAAGAAAGAGCGAGGGCAAATGGAAAGATTCCCCTAAATATGGAACCTTCAAATCAGGCTACATCGGCTTTCAGGACCATGACAGTCCCCTTTGGCTAAAGAACATTAAAATCAAGAAACTTTAATCATCACCTATGACCTATCACCTGTCATCGGTCTTCCGTCAGATTATAGGAGGAAAAAGGCGATTTGTCCGGAACAGTTAAAAAATATATATCCTAACTCAAACCAAATAAAAAATGAACAAAAGGGAATTTCTGAAAAGTGCGGCCGCCGTATCATCTTTTGCCTTGCTGCCCTCGGGCGTTTGGGCTTTTTCACAAGACAAACGCCTGCGAACGGCACACATCGGTGTAGGAAATATGGGAGGTGAGGACCTAAAGGCCATTTCGTCGCACAAAGCGGTCGATGTGGTTGCCCTGTGCGATGTAGATTCTATCAATCTTGCCAAAGCGCACAAGCTGCATCCTAATGCCCGAATATTTTTTGACTACCGAGCCATGCTTGACGAGATGGGCGATGAGATAGATGCGGTCGTGGTATCGACTCCTGATCATACCCATGCCCCTGCATCGTTGCTGGCCATGGAAAAAAATAAACCTGTGTATTGCCAAAAGCCCCTAACACATTATGTAGAAGAATCCCGAAACATGATGAAAATGGCCAAAGAAAAGAATTTGGTGACCCAAATGGGCATTCAGGTCCATTCATTTTATGACTATAAGTTGGCCACTTTGTTGATTCAATCGGGAATCATAGGCAAAGTACATACGGTGCGGGCGTGGTCGCCCAAAAACTGGGGATACAATGGCCCCGAACCGACCGGTGAGGATCCGGTGCCAGATCAGCTGGATTGGAACCTTTGGTTAGGAACTTCAAAGCAGCGCCCCTATAAAGAAGGCTTTTACCATCCCGGCAATTGGCGGAAATTGTTAGATTACGGCTGTGGCACCCTCGGCGATATGGGCGTACATATTTTTGATACACCTTACAATGCCCTTGAATTGGATGTTCCCTTGACCATCAAGAATGAATGCCGTGAGCCTAACGGATTCGGATATCCCGAAAACAATACGGTCACCTATGAATTCCCGCAGACGCCCCATACGGCAAAAACCTTAAAATGGGTGTGGTATGACGGCCCGGGTATGCCACCTGCGCACGAAGACCTGGTATTGCCCGGGGCAACGGGTCAGATGAACAAAAAAGAGGGGGCAGCACAAAGCGTAGAAGATAAAATGTCCTTGGACGCTAAAACCGCTGCTGAAGGGCAACTCCCAGATCAAGGAGCCATGTTCATCGGTAAAAAAGGACGGTTATTGCTGCCGCATTTCATGCAGCTGCCCCAAAAAATCGTAAAAGGAAAATACGTGGATATCTCAAAGGAAATTGCCGAAGTTTCAAAAGCCAACAATTTGGGGGAAATTGTTCGCAATTACGAGTCCGAAGGCCCAAAACACTATCATCAGTTTGTCGATGCCTGTTTAGGCAAGACGGAAACCACGGCGCCATTTTCCTACGCGGGCAAATTGACGGAAACTATTCTTTTGGGTACCATAGCGGGGCGTTTTCCAAATAAAACCCTGCATTGGGATGCCGAAAAGGCCAAATTTGAAGAGGAAGAGGCCAATCAATATTTAACTGCTGAATATCGGGAATTTTGAGTAGGAGTAACAGAACCCAAAATGGAGAGACTATGAAGCACTCTATTCTTGTATTTTCAGTTATGCTTTTTGTTGTGACATCTGCTTTTTCCCAGAAAGGAAAAGTCTTCGATAACTTGACTCTAGCGAGCAAAATATTGAACGGCGAACGCAAGTACGCCGTATACCTACCTCCGGATTATGATACATCCGAGCGTAGATATCCCGTGTTGTATTTGCTACACGGGGCAGGTGATGATCAAACGGGCTGGGTGCAGTTCGGCGAGGTTTTGCGTATTACCGATACTGCCATCGAGCAGGGCACGGCCACTCCAATGGTCATCGTAATGCCAGATGCCAATACCGGAAAACGCGGCTATTTCAATCAGGGAGATGACTGGCGGTATGAGGATTTCTTTTTTGAGGAATTTATACCCGCCATCGAAAAAAAGTATCGCATCAAGGCTGAAAAACGCTATCGCGCGGTAGCCGGACTCTCTATGGGCGGTGGCGGATCGTTTATGTATGCACTACATCACCCGGAACTGTTTTCTTCGGCCTGTCCGTTGAGTGCTTATGTCGGCCCTTTGACGATGGAGGATTTTAAAGAGCGCTTAAAGGATAGTGATGTGAAGTATACCCAAGTTGAGATGAAGGCCTATTTTAAACGGCACAATGCGTTGGAACTTCTTGAAACGGTTCCCGTTGCCGATGTGAAATCCGTACGTTGGTATATCGATTGTGGCGACGACGATTTTTTGTATGAGGGAAATAGCCTTGTACACATTGCCATGACGAAAAAAGAGATTCCCCATGAATACCGCGTTCGCGATGGCGGACACAGTTGGACGTATTGGCGGCAGTCGCTTCCAAAAGTCCTTGAATTTGTTTCGGAGGCCTTTCATCAGTATTGAAAATATTTCAAGTTTAATAATCAATAATCAATAATTCGGATGCAGTACAGAAGATTCGGTAGGACCGATTGGCAGGTAAGTGAAGTAGGATACGGTATGTGGGGCATGGCGGGTTGGACGCAATCCGATGACGAGCAGTCTGCTAAGTCCTTGGATTTAGCTGTAGAAAACGGAGTCAACTTTTTCGATACGGCCTGGGGTTATGGCGAGGGCCACAGTGAAGAATTGTTGGGCGAACTGGTCCAAAGGCATCCGAGCCAGAAATTGTATACCGCCAGTAAGATTCCACCGAAAAATTTCGAATGGCCGGCAAAACCGAAATATAGGTTTGAGGATTCCTATCCAACCAACCACATCATAGCGTTCACCGAAAAGACATTGAAAAATCTGGGTATGGAGCGTATCGACCTGATGCAATTCCATACTTGGGACGATGGCTGGTCGCACCGCGAGGAATGGCAGCGGGCCATCGAAGATCTTAAAAAGGCGGGAAAAATTGCCGCCATGGGCATCAGTGTCAATCGCTGGGAGCCCGAAAACGGAATCAAAGCCCTAAAAACCGGAATGCTCGATGCCGTACAGGTCATCTATAATATTTTTGATCAAAATCCCGAGGACGAACTATTTCCGCTATGCGAGAAAAAGGATATTGCTGTAATTGCTAGGGTCCCCTTTGACGAAGGTACCTTGACCGGAAAGATAACCAAAGAGACCACTTTTCCCGAAGGTGACTGGCGGGGCACGTATTTTGTACCCGAAAATCTAAACTCTAGCGTCGACCATGCCAACGCGCTACGTCCGTTAGTTCCTGAAGGTATGACCATGGCCGAAATGGCCTTGCGGTTTATCTCCATGAACAAGACCGTAGGCACCATGATTCCTGGAATGCGCAAAGCACACCACGTCAAGGCCAACACCGCCACTAGTGATGGCAAGGGACTTTCAAATGAATTGTACCAAGAATTGAAAAAGCATCGGTGGGATAGGGAGCCAACGGAATGGTCACAGTAGTCCACAATTGCATGGAGCCAAAACAGGTTTGAAATTAATCGTAATGCCAAAGGCAAGGCTGCAATCTGCTGAACTTACACTCTAGATTCAACCTCTTTCCGCGTCATGCTCGCAGTGAAATCACTTCGCGAACAACTGTGCCATATCCCGAAATGCCTTAAACTCCAATGCATTTCCTGCCGGATCTAGGAAGAACATGGTCGCCTGTTCTCCGACCTTTCCCTCAAAACGAATGTACGGTTCGATAACGAATGTAACGCCTTTTGTTTTGAGTGCTGCGGCGAAGCTTTGAAAAGTATCCCAAGGCAAGACTACACCGTAATGCGGCACAGGAACATCATGGCCGTCCACTGGATTGGAGTGCGTTTTTTCGTTTTCCGCTTTAGGCTTGTAATGAATGACCAATTGGTGTCCGAAAAGATTAAAATCGACCCAATGATCGCTGCTGCGGCCTTCTTCGCAGTTCAGAATTTCTCGATAAAAGGTTCGGCATTCCGTTAGATTGTGAACGGGAATTGCTATGTGGAAGGGGGTTACATTTGACATTCTAATTTGTTTTCTATGTTTTTCAGTTTTTGAAAGCAGGTCCGGGTAAAAAACTACTTATAAAAATAGTATCAAACCCAAATGGTGTATAAACAATGCTCTTAGCACTCCTACTTGGGACGTAAACCTGGTGCCACGAAAAATCACTTCATCGGTTTCTTTTTGATCATCCCGCCCCTGATATCCTTGACAACACCCATGACAATAAAAGCATTTTTATCGATTTTATCGATTTCTGTACTGAGTTTGGCCAGTTCTAATCGGGTCATTACCGTGTAGACGATTTCCGTGTCTTCACGTTTATTGCAATTCTGACTGTAGCCTTGTTTCCCTTGGAAAATGGTACAGGCCCTACCCATTTTTTCGGTAAGCATTACCCGTATTTCTTCGTTTTTCGTTGAAATGATGGTCACTCCGATATATTCCTCGACACCGTCAACTACATAATTGACCGTTTTGGCGGCGACTAAATAGGTGAGTATGGCGTAGAGGGCCACTTCTATAGAAAGCAAATAGGCTCCAGCGGAAAAAATAACGATATTGATTAACAACAGTACGTCTCCGATAGTCAAATGCCATTTACGACTGAGGTAGATGGCCAAAACTTCGGTACCATCAATGACACTCCCGCCCCGCATCGCCATGCCAATCCCCAAACCTAAAAAGAATCCTCCAAATACGGCAATTAAAAGTTTGTCATCGGTGATGATGGGGTAGGGAACAAAATGCACGACAATCGCCAGTGCTGCAATGGCCAGAATACTTCTCACGGCGAACCCCTTGCCGATGGTACGGGCGCCCAAGATCAAAAAAGGAAGGTTGACCATAATTAAAAGAATACCCAGCGAAACATTCGATTTCACTTGTATTAAAAGGGATACTCCGGTAGCGCCGCCATCGATAAACTGATTGGGCAATAAAAAACCTTTAAGTCCGAAACCCGCGGCAGTGACACCAATAGCGATGAACAAAATTTCCTTAACGGCATGGATCAGCTCTACCTGTGCAGTTCGAATCTCTTTGACCAATAGGCGCTTGCCTAGCTTTTTAGGGCTTTTTTCGCCTTTGAGCTTGTTCTTCGCGCGCTGCACCAATACATATTGCAAAAGTGGGTTCATGGCAAGGGCTTCTATAATGCTGAACTCATGTACAACAGAGTTAAAACGCGTGTTTACATTGAAATTTGGACTTAAATGCGAACCCTCCTACGTCCGGCAGACTTGAACTTGACACTTGTCTAATCCCAACCTACCATCATGTATTTGATTTTCGCATCATCGGGAATCTGCACGGCCTCGATGTTGACACTCGAGGCATACCGCAAGCTAGAAGGCAGTTGGTCTTTGCTGATAGTGAAATAGATATCACTATCCTTCAAAAGTAACACAACGTTGTTCATCGAAGTGATTACCTTACGTATTGTATAATTTTCCTTAATATCTTTAAAAGTACTCTTTAGTCCGACACCTTTTTCGGTTACGAAGCGGGAATCTTCAATCCGTATGTTCTCAATGGTAGGAATGCTATCTGAATTTGGAGTCAGTGTCAACAATTGCTTACCGCCTTTTTCAAAAATTTTTATCTTTTTACTGTTGTTCGAGGCGTTGATATAGGTGGTGTCCTTGACGATCGAATCGTTGGAATATATGACATCGAGATCTCGGGTCAGGCTAATTTTATCGAGTTTGCCTATGGCATCCTTGGTAATCAAAAAAGTGGTATCTATTTCTTTTTCGCAACCGGTAGTCAATAGGATAAAAAGTAATGTTGGTAAAATGGCTTTCATTGTGTTGGGTAAACAGTTATTTTAAATTGTCTCTTGTCTCTTGTCTCTTGTCTCTTGTCTCTTGTCTCTTGTCTCACCGCATAACCTTCTTCAAAACCCCAAGTACTCCCCGAATAAAAGTAGCACTGGTCAAAACTTTGATAACCGGATTCATTCGGTTACTAGTGGTTCTTCGGCTTCTGGCTTGTGGTATTTTCCCCTCGGCTGCAGCTACGGCCTCCGCTTTTTCGATCTTTTTGTTCAAGATTTCGTAAGCGCTTTCGCGGTCGATGACCTCGCCATATTTTTTAACAAGTTTAGAGTTGACTATAACGGTAGTAAGTTCTTTATCTGTCAATACATCCATACGGCTCATGGGCGCGCGAAGTAGGGTAGCGGCCAGGGGCGTGGGCCTGCCTTTCTCGTCCAATGCGGAAATAAGGGCCTCGCCGATACCTAAGGAGGTCAATACTTCCTTGGTATCATAAAATTCCGACTCGGGATAGTTTTCAGCGGTAAGTTTAATCGCTTTCCGGTCTCGGGCGGTAAATGCGCGCAAGGCGTGTTGTACTTTCAGACCAAGCTGTGCCAAGACTTCGTTTGGAACGTCGGTAGGATTTTGGGTAACGAAATAAACGCCGATACCTTTGGAACGGATTAATTTTACAATACCCTCGATTTGATCTAAAAGTGCTTTTGAAGCCTCATTAAAAATAAGGTGTGCCTCGTCAATAAATAGGACAAGCTCTGGCCTATCGCTGTCGCCCTGTTCGGGGAAAGTATCATAGATTTCGGCCAGAAGACTCAGCATAAAGGTGGAAAACAATTTAGGACGGTCTTGGATATCGGTCAATCGCAGGATGTTAATAAACCCTCTGCCTTGCTCATCGATTCGGGTCAGGTCGTTGACCTCGAAGGATTTTTCACCGAAGAAGAGGTCTGCCCCTTGTTGCTCCAGTTCTATGATTTTTCTGAGGATGGTACCTGTAGAACTTGTGGAAATGCGTCCGTAGTCTTTTGTGAATTCCGTTTTTCCATCACCTGTAGCGTATTGCAATACTTTTTTGAAATCCTTTAAATCCAACAATGGATATTTGTTATCGTCGCAATATTTGAATACGACAGCCACGATACCTTGCTGGGTTTCCGATAGGTCTAGGATGCGCGATAGCAGCACGGGCCCAAATTCCGAAACCGTTGCCCGCAACTTGACGCCATCCTGTTCTGAAAGAGAAAGTATCTCGATGGGAAAGCTTTTGGCCTCGAATGGGATGCCTATCTGCGCATGGCGCTCATCAATTTTAGCATGCCCCGGACTCGGTTGGGCCAGTCCGCTTAAGTCCCCTTTCAAATCCATCAACAATACAGGCACACCTTTTTCCGATAGGTTTTCGGCCAGTACCTGCAAGGTTTTGGTCTTTCCCGTTCCCGTGGCCCCGGCGATGAGTCCATGGCGGTTTAGTGTTTGTAGCGGAATTTTCACGAGGGCGTCCGTAACCGCTTCGCCATCAAGCATAGCTGCACCCATGCTAATAAAACCGCCTTTAGTGGCATAGCCTTCATCGATGTGCTTGCGGAATTCTTCTTTCGTGGGCATTGTGGCGTATTTTGGCTCAAAAATAAGGGTTTTTGAGTTTATTAGTTTATTAGTTTAGGAGTTTATATGTTTAGAAGTTTAGAAGTTTAGCAAAATAGACTAATACTACGCAAAAAAAACGCTTTAGCGGTTTATTTTTGATTTATAAACCCATAAACCCATAAACCCATAAACCCATAAACCCATAAACCCATAAACCCATAAACCCATAAACCCATAAACCCATAAACTTTTGTTT
>JAGXIC010000031.1 GCA_024635875.1 Pricia sp. | reverse complement strand
TGTACATATCGTCACCTTTCTGCATAAACCATGGAAAATCACCGCTTACTACATCCCGGGGCTTATATAAGACAAAGGACTGCGGAAATATTGCCTGAATAATAGCATTATTTTTATTTGGTAATGCTTTAAAATCGATGGTCAAATCCCCGTCAGTCACGGTTACCTCGAAATTAACTATGGCAGGAACACCCTGCCCATAATCCGCGACCAGATCGATGTCGTCTATTTTTAGTATATCCTCTATGGTAACGTCAAAAATCCGTGATCCAGCAACATCGAAAAAGTTCTCCACCATATGGAGGGCAATGGTGTAATTACCATTGGCGATTGGAAAATTATAGCTGAACTCCTCGCCGTACCGTCGCGGGTGATAGAGGTCTTCATGCCCCCCGGCAACAGTATAGGAGGTCGTACTCACCGTGGTAGGTTCCGTCTCGAGCAAGTAGCCAGTATCCTCCGCCAAGTAAAGATTGCCGTCTTTGGAGTAGTCCGATCCAGCAACGTTCAATCGATAAGGTGCGGTAATATCGGCCATGGGTTCCGGCACATCTTCAACGACTGAAAAGGAATCATAGGAAATAACCATAGATCCTTCTCCCCTTCTTTTGGAGGTCATAATACCGGCGTAAGACAATGCATCGGTCGCTATATCGCTGTCGTGGTCCACACCATCTTTAAATGTAGTTGGGGCCGCGAGAAAATTCGTTGCTCCGGTCACCTGCACTTCATTGCCACCATCTAAACTATAAAAGCCCCTGACGGAATTGTCGGAGGGGTCAATGGATAATCTAAAGGTAATATTACCGGTCGCACCAATATTAAAATTATTGGTATTGAGCTCTTCAATTATTAGATTGTTAGAATTACCGGGATCGGTCTGCTCCAGGGCCATCTGAATTTTCTGCTGGGTGTCCGAAGCTTTGACAACGACCAACTTCACAAAATTGTTTTCGTTAAGACCAAACCAAATTCCCGCTTGTTGGGAACCATTGGACGAGGTGCCCGCAAAATTCGGCTGGTCGATGGTCCCAGATATGTCTATAACGTTCGGTCTGGTACCGAACCCAACTCCCAATGCATTCATCTGGGAGTTTGTCAGCGTGCTACTCGGAGATCCCGAAAGTTGACTGAAATTGATACCATTGGTAGCGGTGACGTTCAACGAACCTGAAGCGACAGATAAATTACCTGCCAATAGCCCGGGTACATTGGCATCCGCTCCGGCATCGTCCGCCGAAAGTCTAGCGGAGGGCGGGTCCACCATGGTGAAACCGGTATTGCTTATGCCGGCATCCGTACCGTTGAAATTTAAGTTGACCGGCAGGTTTACACCAACCTCCGAACAGTCTAAGGGACTGATAGGCGAACAGGGCGTTTGGCCAAAACAAAAGGCAGAAAATAGTACAAAAAACGAGAGGAGGGTAATTTTTCTCATAAGCTGGAGGAATTGATACGGTTAGCGGGAAATACTTAAAAAGGACTTTTTATTTGGATGATAGCACTCGAAAGTTTCTGCATTACAAATCGTTTGCAGAACCAGATGTAGCGAGGCAGGCCGATGCCACCATTGGCAACATATAAGATTACTGGAAGGCAACATTCTTAGGAAGAAACGCTCGAAAATAAAAAATATGGGTACGGCAAAGCTGGCGCGCCACGGGAATAAGAGGGGGCTGTACATACTCGAAATGTTGGTTTGGTCTGGACTCGTTCCGGAATTTTCGGAAAGAATTCAAAAATTAATAAAGTAGGATAAAGTAAGCGTAAGAATTTGGGTGTTCTGGTAACTTAACTGAGGATAATGATAGAAACTTTAAACGGAAACTGGTCTCCAAAACGGCTCATTTACGGTAATTTATCGATGAACTGCATGCCCTACTTATGAATTCCTTAACTAAGTGTTAACTAATATTAACCTTGATGAAGATATTTCCTAAAACTTTTGTAGGTAAAGAATTGGTATGGCTTTGGATATGCCTAAGAGAAAAGAAAAATCGGGAGTTTAAACATGTTATCGGCGAACTTTACCCTGCACCCCTTTGAAGAATGCTGCGTAAACCGCAAAATCAGATGATTTATCATCAGTAGTATATTGAGGTTCTGAAACCTTAATCTGCTTCTTACCAAAATCGAAGGCAACCATCACAATCGGTACTTCGGCCGTTTTGGCGATAAAGTAGAATCCCGTTTTCCATTGACCTACTTTTTTACGGGTGCCTTCAGGCGATAACGCCAAGCGAAATTTGTCCCTGCTTTTAAAAATATTTGCCGTAGCCGTTACCGTATCACTGCTCTTGCTACGATCGATCGGGGCACCGCCGGTCCATCGAAAAAACCATCCAAAAGGAGAATCGAAAAGACTTTTCTTGCCGATAAAATTAATCTGCTCGTTCCAGACTTTCCGAATTAGAAGTGCCAGAAAAAAATCGATCCAGCTGGTGTGGGGCACAACGATAATTACGAATTTATCAAGATGGCCGGGGAAGGTGCCCACTAATTTCCAACCCAACAATTTGAAGTAAATGAAGCGGGCCAGTTTTTGCACGATAAGGGGTCAATGGTTTATAGATGTCAGAATAGTTACGGGAAATTCTTTACGGACGAGAGTCACGGCAACTACTGAAAACCTATATCTTGCGGTATATAGATTCCAATTTCTCGGGGGTAATGGTTTTGCGCCAATCCTTGCCAAGCGCATTTTCCCAGAGCGGTACCATGCCCATGGCGACCGAGATCATGGTGTCGAACTCGTTGTTGTCGAGGTTGGCGCAGATTCCCGTAGGCAATTCGATTTTATGCTTTTTGCGCATCCTCTCAAACAAGGCTACACCTTCGGGATAAAATTCTTCCAAATGTTGAAAAACCAAACAATTGCCGATACCGTGCCTTACGCCCAACAGAAAACCAAGGCCATAGCTCATCGCGTGCGCCACACCAACTTGCGAATAAGCAATGCTCATACCACCGTGCCAAGAAGCCATCATCAACTTGTCGCGGGATTCCGCCGGTTCGATGTCACCTAAAAATACTTCTTTACAGAGCTCCAAGGCCTTTTCACCGTAACTTTGACTGAAGGCGTTGAGATAGGTACCCTTAAGAGATTCGATACAGTGGATGAAGCAGTCCATTCCCGTGTAAAACCATTGTGATTTGCAGACACCTTGGGCCAAATCTGGATCCAGTACCACTTGGTCGAAGGTGGTGTAATCGGAATTGATACCCAATTTCTTTTTCGGTCCCAAAAGTACCGTAGTCCTTGACACTTCAGCCCCCGTACCGCTGATGGTAGGAATACCGGCGTGATAGAGCGAAGGTTTGTTCACCAAATCCCAGCCCTGATACTCGTCAGCCCTTCCGGTATTAGTCAACATGATAGAGACGGCTTTGGACAAATCGAGTACCGTACCGCCACCAATACCCACGATACCAGAGGGAAAGTCATCAAAATCATTTTGGATTTTTTCAACAAGCGCATCCACTTGTGCCGTTCTCGGTTCTTGATCTGCCGAAATAAAGATAAGCTGGTCGTTAAAAATCCGGGGGATTCTCTGAGCAAGTTCCTTTCCTTCGAAAACATCATCCACCAAAAAGATAAAGGGGGCGTCGGAATGCTTTCTTTGGGACATCAGAATGTCGCCCAACTCGTCGAAACAGCCCCTGCCGAATACCACGCGGGGCACCATTGGGAAGTTTTTAAACTGTTTTTTAGCGCAATTGACAACTTTTGGTCTTGCGACAATATCTCTTTTTAACTCCATATATTTACTTCAAATAGGCCAGTATATCCTGCAATCTACTAATTTTTAAGTAATTGTAGCCGTTTTCCTTCAAAGATACTTCTTCATGTTTCCAAGTGGTATGAAAGGGAACATGTACCGCCTGTGCCCCAATACCGAGCAAGGGTAGAACATCTGATTTCAGGGAATTACCGATCATCAAAAACTCCCCGACATCGATTTGCAAATGGTTTAGCAAATGTAGGTAGTTTTCTTCTTTTTTATCGCTTAAAACCTCGACATGATGAAAATATTCGGAAAGTCCGGAGCGCTCCAATTTCCGTTCCTGATCCAGCAAATCCCCTTTTGTCAAAACAATCAACCGATATTTATCCTTCAATTTATTCAAAACTTCGGGCACCCCTTGCAATAATTCCACAGGTTGTTCCAGCATTTTTTTACCCAGATCCAATATTTCGGAAATCGTTTGCTGCGACACCTGATTGTTCGAGATTTCGAGGGCTGATTCTACCATAGACAACATAAATCCCTTAACCCCATAACCGTAGAGTCCCAAATTTTTGATTTCTTTCTTAAACAGTTCCTGATCGATCTTGTTCTTGGTTTCGTAGCCTTCCAAAAGTGCTGCGAAGGCCTCTTCGGTATCCCTGAAATAGGTTTCGTTGACCCATAGGGTATCGTCGGCATCGAAACCGATAACCTTTATCGTGCTGAAATCTACTTCCATGCCTCTTGTGCCCTTTTAAGGTCATCGGGTGTATCGATTTCTATACCCGATACGTTCGTTTCGACCATTTTAATCTTTTTGCCGTATTCAAGATAGCGGATGGCCTCGATTTTTTCGGTGGCTTCCAACGTCAGCATTGGCAAACGTTGAAAATCCATCAATGCCCTTTTCCGGAAAGCATAGATGCCTTTATGTTTATAGTAGGTAGCCTCAATTTCTTGATTTCGGGGATAGGGAATCGGGGAGCGTGAAAAATATAGCGCAAAATTCCTGTTGTCGACGATAACCTTTACGGTATTTGGGTTGTCGATTTCTTCACTATCGGTAATCTTGACCATAAGGGAGGCCAAATCGATTTCCTGATTTGGATCATTCCGGAACACCTCTAAAACACCGGCCAGGCTATCACGATCGGTAAAAGGTTCGTCGCCCTGTACGTTGACGATGATGTCGACTTTCATATCCGCAACGGCCTCGGCGATGCGGTCGCTGCCACATTCATGTTCCTTTTGGCTCATCAGGGCTTTTCCCCCGGCTGCTGTAATCGTATCAAAAATCACGGGACTATCGGTGACTGCGTAGACCGCGTCGAAAAGTCCTGTTTTTACCGCAGCTTCATACGTACGTAAAATTACGGGCTTGCCCGAAAGGTCTTGCATCAACTTGGCCGGAAAACGGGATGCGGCATAGCGGGCAGGTATCATGGCGATTTTTTTCACTGGGGACATAATTAATTTTTGATTTTCTGTTCACTGATTACTCCTCCTCGGCCTAAGCTTCCTATAAATTCTGAAAATAATAAATAGGATGACAATGACTAAAACCACCGCCAAAATCGGTGCAAAAATGGAAGCTGTCGTCACCACCAAGGCCGTACCGGTCTCTACCGTCGAAACTATGGGGTTTGCCAATCCGCCTGTCGTAGCGGTAGATGCCAAGCGGCTTGTCGCGCTGGCACCCTTTATCGCTGTTGCCGTTCCGCCACCGGCGATTATCGCTAGTGACCAAGTGACAACGGGATCGAGGTCCGCCACAGTTGATACCATGACCGCCGTGCCGGCGATGGCCGCCAAGGGTACTGCAAAACCATCCAAAAGATGGTCAACCCATGGAATAAAGTAGGCAAATATTTCAATCAGGGTGGCGACGCCCAAGGTAATGACCGCAGCAAGGCTACCGATCCATTGCCAGCTATCGTTGAGTTCCCACAATCCGAAATAGGATGCCAAACTCAAAGCGAACAACGGCAAGAATACCCTGAACCCCACCGAAGCGGCGAGGCCGATGCCCAGAAAGATGCTGATGATGGTTTCGGAAGTCATTCCTTAATTGTTTGTGGTTTGTGGTTTGT
>JAGXIC010000002.1 GCA_024635875.1 Pricia sp. | reverse complement strand
GAATGTGGACACGGACCAGATCATACCTGCACGATTTTTAAAAGCGACGGAGCGCAAAGGCTTCGGCGATAATCTTTTTCGTGATTGGCGGTATAACGACGACCATTCGGAGAAGAAAGATTTTGTACTGAACAATCCGATTTATAGCGGCCGGATTTTGGTCGGTGGGAAAAACTTCGGATCAGGATCTTCTCGCGAACATGCCGCTTGGGCGGTCTATGACTACGGATTCCGCTGTGTGGTATCCAGCTTTTTCGCAGATATATTTCGCAACAACTGCCTCAATATCGGCGTTCTTCCGGTGCAGGTGAGTCCCGAATTTCTTGAAAAGATTTTCCGGGCCATCGAAGCGGATCCGAATGCACTTTTGGAGGTCAACCTTCCCGAGCAGACCATTACTATCGAGGCTACCGAAGATAAGGAGAGCTTTGACATTAACGCCTACAAAAAAGCGAACATGCTCAATGGCTTTGACGATATCGACTATCTGTTGAACATCAAGGGGCAGATTCGGGAGTTTGCAGAAGATAGACCTCTGTAAAGAAAATTTCAATCCCAATCACCAAATTCCAAAAGAAACAACAAAAATGATAATCTGATAATGGCCAGTTAGGTCTTCATTAGATTGCTGAGCCTCACTCCCAATAGGCTTGAAAAGAAATACTGATTGTAATGAAACGACGGATAGAAATTATGGATACCACGCTTCGCGATGGGGAACAGACCTCAGGGGTGTCCTTTTCCGTTTCCGAGAAACTGACCTTGGCCAAGCTCTTACTTGACGAACTGAAAGTCGACCGTATCGAAGTGGCCTCCGCGCGGGTTTCCGAAGGAGAACTGGAAGCCGTAAAACAGATTACGGAATGGGCGGCATCCAAAAATTATTTGGACAAGGTAGAAGTCCTGACTTTCGTTGATGGGGGTGTGTCCTTAAAATGGATGGAGCAAGCCGGTGCAAAGACCCAGAACCTTTTGACCAAAGGTTCGCTGAACCATTTAAAATTCCAACTTAAGAAGACGCCGGAACAGCATTTTAATGGTATTGCGGAGGTTTTCGCATCCGCGAAAAATAAAGGAATTAACAATAATATTTATTTGGAAGATTGGAGCAACGGCATGCGAAACTCCAAGGACTATGTCTTTCAGTTTTTGGATTTCCTGTCCACCCAACCCGTAAAACGCATTTTACTTCCGGATACACTGGGCATACTGACCCATACGGAAACCTATGATTTTCTTAGTGAAATCATCGAACGTTATCCAGACATCCATTTCGACTTTCACGGCCATAACGATTATGATCTGGGCGTAGCCAATGTTATGGAAGCCGTCAAGGCCGGTTGCCATGGTCTACATTTGACCGTCAACGGGATGGGCGAACGCGCGGGGAATGCGCCGATGGCCAGTGCGATTGCGGTCATCAACGACTTTCTGCCCGAGGTCAAGATCGGCGTCAACGAATCCGCATTATTCAAAGTGAGCAAATTGGTATCCGCTTTTTCGGGAATCGGCATCCCGGCGAACAAACCTATTGTTGGCGATAGTGTTTTCACACAAACAGCAGGTATACACGCGGATGGCGACAACAAAAACAACCTTTATTTCAGTGATTTAATGCCCGAACGTTTTGGCCGGAAACGCAAATATGCGCTGGGTAAAATGTCGGGGAAAGCCAACATCCAAAAAAATTTACAGGAACTCGGCCTGACCCTAAACGATGAAGAACTCAGAAAAGTAACTGCCCGTATCATCGAACTCGGTGATAAAAAAGAGCGGGTAACCAAAGACGACCTGCCCTATATAATTTCCGATGTTTTAGATACGGATTTTTTACAAAAGGTATTCGTAAAATCGTATGTGCTTACCCATTCCAAAGGATTGCGCCCCTCCACAACCCTTTCCTTGGAAATCGATGGAAAGATCTTTGAGGAGAATGCATCAGGCGACGGCCAGTACGACGCTTTTATGAATGCCCTGCGGAAAATATATCAGTCCAGAAAAAAGAAGCTGCCCAATCTCGTGGATTATGCTGTGCGAATACCTCCCGGTAGTAATTCCGATGCCCTTTGTGAGACCATAATCACCTGGGAAACCAATGGTAAGGAATTCACTTCCCGCGGATTGGATTCCGATCAGACCGTTTCGGCGATTAAAGCAACGGAGAAGATGTTGAATATTATTTAGGAACACGCATTGCGAGGAGATGATTTTCAAAGAAAATCATGGACGCGGCAATCTGTTGCAATTCGCTAAGAACACTAATCAAATGATGTGCCGTAATACAACATAGAAAAAGTTAAACAAATTGCTGCGCTGCGCTCGCAATTTTACATTCATAAAACCCTTATGAAACTAAACATTGCCCTACTAGCCGGAGACGGTATCGGCCCCGAAGTAATAGACCAAGCCGTAAAAGTTTGCGATGCCATTGCGGATAAATATAAACACGAAATTTCATGGAAGCCCGCCTTGACAGGTGCTGCGGCTATAGATGCCGTGGGCGAACCTTATCCTGATGAAACCCATGAAATTTGTGCCAATGCGGATGCGGTGCTTTTCGGTGCTATCGGACATCCCCGGTTTGACAATGATCCCTTGGCCAAGGTACGTCCGGAACAGGGATTGCTGAAGATGCGTCAGAAATTGGGCTTGTTCGCCAATGTGCGTCCTACATTTACATTTCCATCCCTGATAGATAAATCCCCATTGAAACGGGAGCGTATCGAAGGCACCGATTTGATTATCCTACGCGAACTGACCGGGGGTGTATATTTCGGCGAGCGCGGCCGAAAAGACGATGGTAACACCGCTTTTGACACCATGACCTATACCCGTGCCGAAATCCAACGTTTGGCGAAAAAGGGATTTGAAATGGCGATGACACGCTCCAAGAGATTGTGTTGCGTCGATAAGGCCAATGTATTGGAATCTTCGCGGCTTTGGCGTGAAACCGTACAGGCCATGGAAAAAGACTATCCAGAAGTAGAAGTTTCCTATGAATTTGTCGACGCCACGGCCATGCGTTTGGTACAATGGCCCAAAGGCTATGATGTCATCATTACCGAAAATCTTTTTGGGGATATTTTGACGGATGAAGCTTCCGTTATTTCCGGGTCCATGGGCTTGATGCCTTCTGCTTCGGTGGGGAGCAAGGTATCTCTTTACGAGCCGATCCATGGTTCATACCCACAAGCGGCCGGCAAGGATATTGCCAATCCGTTGGCTACCGTTCTATCCGCCGCCATGCTTTTTGAGGATTTTGACCTGAAACAGGAAGCTGAGGACATCCGCCGCGTGGTGAACAAATCTTTAGCGGAAGGTATCGTGACCGAAGATCTGGCCGAGGACGGGAAATCGTACAGGACCAGTGAAGTCGGTGATTGGTTGGCTAAAAATATCTGATAGGTCTATCCAATCCAAATAAAATGATTCTTGTCTACTTGGATCTAAAGATTCTTGCCTACGCAGGAATGACAAAAAGAATCATAGGATATAATCCGTACTCACAAAGTTGGACAGTTTCGCCTCCAATAGTTGCTGAATCGTTTCGTTATTCAGGTCGTTGTCCTTAAATGCAACAAAAGTCCGAATTGAAAATGAACGCAGGGCATCGTGAACACTTAGCGTTGCCTGTGCGGAATCTTTTCTTCCCGTAAACGGATAGACGTCGGGACCGCGCTGGCATGAACTGTTCAGGTTTACGCGGCAGACCAGATTGACCAAAGTGTCGATTAGTGGAGAAAGCGCATAGACATCTTTCCCAAAAAGGCTTACTTGTTGGCCGTAGTTACTTTCGGCCATATCATCTAAGGGTTCTTCGATATCGGAAAAGGAGAGTACGGGAATCACCGGTCCGAACTGTTCCTCTTGATACACACGCATATCCTTGGTCACCGGATACAATACGGCAGGCCAAATATAATTGTCCAAATGTTGTCCGCCTTTTTCGTTGAGCACTTTCGCTCCTTTTTCAACGGCATCATCGATCAGTTCCTGAATGTAGGCCGGTTTTTCCGGTTCGGGTAGTGGTGTTAGGTTCACGCCATCCTCCCAGGGATTCCCAAATTGCAGTCCGTCGACCCTTTTGGCAAACTGCTTTAGGAATCTCTCCTTGATATCCTCATGCACATAAATCACCTTCAAAGCGGTACAGCGTTGCCCGTTGAAGGACAAGGTACCTGAAATACACTCATCAATGGTCAGATTGAGATCGGCATCCGGAAGTATGATTGCGGGGTTTTTGGCTTCCAGGCCCAAAACAAGACGTAATCGGTTGCTTTTCGGATGCTGTTCCTGTATGGCGTTGGCAGATTTACTATTGCCGATAAGGGCCAGTACATCTACCTTCCCACTCTGCATAATGGGGGTGGCCAAGACCCGACCGCGTCCGAAAATAACATTCACTACACCCTTGGGAAAACTATTTTGAAAAGCTTCCAATAAAGGCGTAATCAATAAGACCCCGTGTTTTGCCGGTTTAAAAATCGTGGTATTGCCCATGATAATCGCGGGAATCAACAGGGCAAAAGTTTCATTTAAGGGATAGTTGTAGGGACCCAGACACAGAACAACGCCCAACGGCCCTCTTTTGATATGGGCATACACACCATCGTATTTTTGAAACTTGGCAGAGTTCCGATCGAGATCTTTGTACTCTTCAATGGTATCATGAACATACTCCACAGTACGGTCAAATTCCTTCTGGGAATCGGGTAGCGATTTACCGATTTCCCACATCAGCAGCTTTACGATTTCATCACGTTTGGTCTCCATTTGGTCCACAAATTTCTCCATGCACGCGATACGGTCTTTTACATGCATCGTCGGCCATATACCCTTTCCCCGGTCAAATGCCTTTTCAGCGGCGTTCAAAGCATCTAACGCCTCCGGCTCTCCCATATCGGGAATACTGCCCAAAAGTGTCTGTTTGTATTCGTCGGTTGACGAAATCGTGGAAAATACCTTTGCGGTATTTCCGTCCCAAGTTTTTAATTCGCCGTTGACCAAGTATTTTTTCTGGTGGAGGGGTTTTTTGATCAGGAATTCTTCAGGAATCGTTGTAGTGGACATAAAAACTGGTTTAAAATGTTAATTAATAGTTCAATTGCGAGGAGCCATTCGTAGCGTAGTGAACAATGGCGACGTGGCAATCTGTTCAACCTACTGTATCGTATATTTGACAATGTACCGCGTCGCTTTCAAATTCGCTCGGGATTCGACAGATTACCACGTCGCTTTTCACTTTATGCTTGCTTCAACCGGCGTTGAGCTCCTCGGAATTGCGTTAGACGATGGGCTTCATCGCTGTCATGGACGCCCGCAATCGTGCGCCCACTTTTTCGACCGGATGCTCCCGCAATGCTTTGTTCACGGCAATCAATTTGGCATTGTCGATCTGAGTGTTTTTTCCTTCTCCGTACGGCTTGCCGATGACGTCCGTATCGATTTTTTTCATGAAGTCCGCCAAGAGTGGCTTACAGGCATGGTCGAACAGGTAGCAGCCGTATTCGGCGGTATCGGAAATCACTCGGTTCATTTCAAAAAGCTTCTTCCTTGCGATAGTATTTGCAATCAAAGGTGTTTCGTGCAAAGATTCATAGTAAGCGGATTCACCGATGATTCCAGATTGGGTCATGGACTCATAGGCCAGCTCCACGCCTGCCCTGACCATGGCGACCATCAGCACCCCGTTGTCATAAAATTCTTGTTCGGAAATTTTATCTTTCCCGGCGGGAGTCTTCTCGAAAGCGGTCTCACCGGTTTCGGCACGCCATTTCAATAGATTTTTATCATCATTGGCCCAGTCTTCCATCATGGTCTTGGAAAAATGGCCGGTCATAATATCGTCCATATGGGTATGGAAAAGCGGGCGCATAATATCTTTCATTTCTTCGGATAGCTCAAAGGCCTTGATTTTAGCGGGATTGGACAACCGGTCCATCATATGGGTGATCCCGCCGTATTTCATTCCTTCCGTCACGGTTTCCCATCCGTATTGAATAAGTTTGGAGGCGTAACCGGCATCGATGCCCTTTTCAATCATCTTGTCAAAACAAAGGATGCTTCCGGTCTGTAAAAGTCCACATAGAATGGTCTGCTCGCCCATGAGGTCGGATTTCACTTCCGCCACAAAAGACGATTCCAAAACACCTGCCCTATGTCCGCCGGTTCCGACCGCGTAAGCTTTTGCCTGTTCCAAACCCTTGCCCTCTGGATCATTCTGCGGATGTACGGCAATCAGTGTCGGCACCCCAAATCCACGTTTATATTCCTCACGCACTTCGGAACCGGGACACTTAGGTGCCACCATAATTACCGTCAAATCTTCACGGATTTGCATGCCTTCTTCCACGATATTGAATCCATGGGAATAGGATAGCGTTGCCCCTTTTTTCATCAGGGGCATTATCGTGCCTACAACGTTCGTGTGTTGTTTATCGGGCGTTAGGTTAATGACCAAATCGGCCGAGGGTACCAGTTCTTCGTACGTGCCGACCTTAAATCCGTTTTCGGTGGCGTTTTGATAGGATTGTCTTTTTTCTTTGATCGCCCCTTCCCGTAATGTATAGGATATATCAAGTCCAGAATCCCGCATATTAAGGCCTTGGTTCAAGCCTTGGGCCCCACAGCCCACAATAACGATTTTCTTTCCTTTTAGAGCGAATACACCATCGGAGAATTCACTGGCTGCCATAAACCGGCATTTTCCCAATTGGGTTAATTGATCTCGTAACGATAGTGTATTAAAATAATTTGCCATAGGTATTGTAATTTTTTGTCATTTCCGCACTTCGGATACGCTCAGCATAAACTCCGGCGGAAATCTGTTCATTTATTGGTTCGTCCTCTTTTTTTGTCCTTCCTGCACAGGCAGGAATCTGATGAATTTTTGATACTGAATGTCACTAATGAATATGGCCTATTGCAACTGATTAAGCCTCCTTATGAAATCCATTGAGCAGCGCGGTAATTTCCATGACATCCTTCGTGACTGATATACGGCCAGAGCGCACAAACTGCATGATACCAAAGGGTTTTAGATCATCGTACATTTTATCGATTTCACTTCGTCTACCGGTTTTTGAGATCACGAAAAATTCGCGGGCTACGGTAACGATCTCTGAATGGTTTTCTTTAATGATATTCTGTATCTGCCGTTCGTCGAACAACAGGTTGGAGGCAATTTTAAAAAGCGCCGATTCTTGAAATATGGTCTCCTCGTCGGTGTGGTAAAAGGCCTTGATTACCTCAATCTGTTTTTCGATCTGGCGTACGATTTTTTGCGTCCAATCTTCCGTAGTAAAGGTCACTATGGTAAACTTAGAGACTCCGTCAATTTCAGACCGAGAGACATTTAGACTCTCTATATTGATGTGTCTTTTTAAAAATATTCCGGATATTCTGTTGAGCAGCCCTACGTTGTTTTCGGAATAGACCGATATGGTAAACAAAGCTTTTTTCATTACTAACTATTGATTAATCATTATTGATTATTGGTTGCACATTTTAGACCTGTTAGGCTTTAAACATCTGAAAAGGTCTTTCAAGTGTTAAGTTAAGCCAAAATCGTCGTATAACCCAATGCGTCTTCTACGCCATTTCAGCTTTAAACTAGCTATTTACGTGCGACAATCCTAATTCTTTTATAATCGGCATACCAATTTCCATTCTTGAAAAGCCTGTCCCGTAGCCTTTCCTGTATCTCTTTTCGTATTTTGACGGCATCATCAGCGGGAATGCTATCAAAAAAAGGTTTTGCGAACATCTGCAACCAATCCGTTATTCCCGTTTCTTCGTCGGCTAGCAGGGTCGGCCGGTCGTACCATTGTGCGAATATAACTGTAAAACCTTGGGATTCCAAAGCACTCGTATATTCGCCAATCGAGGGGAAATACCATAAACGTAAATCCGACTGCCGTACGTAGCCCCATTGACATAAACTTTCTCTCAAGGCGTCGGTTATGGTCTTCACATTGTCCTTACCGCCGAATTCCACGACCATTCTTCCGCCATCCGTCAAATTCGAATGCATAGTGGCGATGGCTTTTTTGTAATCCAGCACCCAATGCAAGGTAGCGTTGGAAAACAGGGCATCGAAAGGTTTGCTAAAATTGAAATCGGTGGCGTCACCCACTTCAAAATCACAGGATGGAAACTGCCCCTTGGCCCTCACGATCATTTCTGGAGACCTATCCATACCGACCACACTTCCCGCCAATTTGTTGATTTCGGCAGTCAACTCCCCTGACCCACAGCCCAAATCTAAAATTCTTTCGTGCGATTTAGGCGCCAACAAATCAATTAGGCCCATGCCATAATCGTACACAAAATTGTGCTTATCATTGTATAATTGGGCGTCCCATGTATGTGTTGGTTGTTGCATCCTTTTTTTTGGCTGTAAGACCCGTACGGTTTTGAAAACCCGACAGGTCTATATCTTTACGGCAATAATCAATCCCGTCGACCAGTTCATTTTAGTTACTGTGAAATCGTCTCTATTTTCCAAAAAGGCGACCAATTCATCTGCTTTCTGCTGATGTCCTTCGGGCCAATTCGGTTGTACATTCATGTCGTCGATAACGTAAAAGCCTCCTATTTTGACCAAAGCCAGTATTTCATCGATTTCGCTATATTTTCCAGGCCACGCATCTGCAAATATGAGGTCGAAGGAATCACCTTTGTATGTCTTGATCCATTTTGAACCCTCTTGACATATGATTTCCAATCGCTTGTCATCCCCGAAATACGTCTTGGCGATATCGATCAGCTCAGGGTCGTTGTCTACGGTAATCAAATGGGCGTCGCCATCCATTCCCTCGACCATCCACGAAAGACTTAAACTGATTCCAGTGCCCAGTTCCAAAAATCGGCCTTTCGGTTTTGATGCGAT
>JAGXIC010000279.1 GCA_024635875.1 Pricia sp. | reverse complement strand
GACGAACACAATGATGCCACCGGGCACGAGATAAGCCGTTATACCCTCCATGACCCGAAACAACAGGGGCGACCAACCGGCCTGTGCGGCTCGTTGTATGGCATAAAAAGCGAGTACCCCTAAGGCGATCATAAAGAAAAAGAAGGCTGCCACGTACAGAGCCGCCCATGGTTTGTTCTGTAGTTGGTGAAGCAAATGTTCATCGTGTGACGCATCATGTTCGGCCGCATGGCCCTCAATAGCGTTGCCATGCTCGATTTCGGCTCCCATACCTACGGGCGCACTTTCATTTTCTTCATATGTCCCGGACCCTTCGTCATGCGAGCCGCCATGGCCATCATCATGGTTTGCCACCATGGCCTTGGCCTCTTCCACCGTACCGGGTGCTGAGATAAAACCTATGGCAATACCCAAAATACCGACCGCCATTAAAATGAACGAACCGATTTTTAATCTATTAGAAAACGTGTACATAACTATTCTATGTATTATTTTGTTAACTCGCTTTTCAACTGCATGACATACTGAGAAACCTGCCACATTTCTTTGGTGTTCATTTGGGAAGCGTAAGACCCCATGGAGTTCAAACCGTATTGCATGGTGTGAAATGTCGTACCGACGGTTATATTACGTACTGCATCGTCATAACTCGGAACCCCCAGAATTTTTTCCCTTTCTACAAGATATCCTTTTCCGTCGCCCTTATCCCCGTGACATATGGCGCAGTAGATGGTGTACAATTGAGAACCATTGGCTTTATTTTCTGCAATTGACAGCGAATCATTGGCCATCAACGGGCTGTTTAGCGTACGGGACTGTTCTTTTCCTTCGGGCGTATTTTCAATACCATAGGGCATCCAACCGCGCATAATCGTATTGTCGACCGGCTTTTGGGCTTCGGTTCCTTCGGGTAAAAAGTCTACCTCATCATAGGTTTCGTAGCCTACCGGTTCATACATATTCGGCATGTACTGGATGTTGGGCTCGCGAGCATCTTCCCCACAGGATATTAATAAAATACCTAGAGAGAAAACCGCTATTATTTTGCTAAAACTGTTCATCATCAATGACTATCTTTTTCCACTATATTTATCTCGACCGCGCCCGTATCCGCCAACAGGTCCTTTAGTTCCCTTTCATTTCCATGGATATCGATTTCCATGATAAAATGGTCATCGGTCGATCGTACATCCGGATTTTCCGCTTTTTTGAAAGGCCATAGCTTGCTCCTCAAGTAGAACGTGATTACCATCAAGTGGGCCGCAAAAAATACGGTCATCTCGAACATAATCGGAACAAATGCCGGCATATTTTCTATGTAGCTGAAACTTGGCTTTCCACCGATATCCTGTGGCCAATCTTCGATCATTATAAAATTCATCATCCATATGGAGAACGAAAGCCCGACACAACCATAAAGAAATGATGTAATGGCCAATCGGGTAGGGGCCAGTCCCAGGGCCTTATCGAGGCCGTGAACGGGAAAGGGACAATAGACTTCCCCAATGTGATGTTTGGCTGCTTTTATCCTTTTCACGGCAAGCATCAAGACGTCGTCGTCAGTATAATATGCATGTATCGTTTTAGATGCCATATCTTTAAGTTCAAGTTCAAGTTCAAGTTCAAGAAATCGAACTAAAACTTCGGGTTACTTTTATAGTTAATTCTTTTATTCGTTCTTTGAAATCAAGGGGTACCGCTGTAGTATCGACCATTGGAATGGTGCTACTTTGATAGTCAACCGAGATTTATTTGTTTCTTTCCGTATTGCTCAATAATTGCGCCTGACCCGCCCAGTCGTCGCGTTGTGCGCGACCCGGAAAGGATTCGGTAATGGAATCCAACAAATCGTATTCCCTTTGGGTCATTCTTCCTACTTGTGCAAAAGTATAAATACCAATTTCGTTCAGCGTAACCTCCATCTGTGGCCCGATACCTTTAATCTTTTTAAGGTCATCGGGTTTCTCCGAGGTAGCGTCGAAAGTACCAATGGTGCTCAATAGGTCTGAAACACCGTCCTTACTATCCTTAGCAGGAACGACCTCTCCCATCAGCACATCTTGGGTTATGGGTTCATCTTCGGATTCGGTTAACTTCATTTTTTGGATGGTATACAAAGGTTTACCGGCTTCCCGTAATTTTTTGTATTGCTCACCGGAAGATTTTAAAATAGATTTTACTTCGGCCTGTGCAATAACTGGGAAAGTTCGGGCATACAGCAAGAACAATACGAAGAAAAATCCAATGGTTCCGATGAATATACCGATATCGACGAAGGTCGGTGAAAACATAGTCCATGAAGAGGGGAGGTAGTCGCGGTGCAACGAAGTTACGATAATTACGAAACGCTCGAACCACATACCTATGTTCACGATAATCGAGATAAAGAAGGAGAACATAATGCTGGTACGTAATTTCTTGAACCACATAAACTGCGGTGAGAATACATTACAGGTCATCATACTCCAATAGGCCCACCAATACGGACCCGTAGCCCGATTTAAGAAGGCGTATTGTTCGTATTCCACCCCCGAATACCAAGCCATGAACAGTTCCGTGATGTAGGCACAACCCACGATCGAACCGGTAATCATGATGACAATATTCATCAATTCAATATGTTGTATGGTGATATAGGCCTCAAGACTACAAACCTTACGCATAATGATCAAGAGGGTGTTCACCATCGCAAATCCTGAGAATACCGCCCCGGCAACGAAGTAAGGTGGAAATATGGTGGTATGCCAACCCGGAATGACGGAGGTCGCAAAGTCAAAGGATACAATAGTGTGTACGGAAAGTACCAAAGGAGTAGCTAAACCTGCAAGTACTAGGGAAACCTCTTCAAACCGTTGCCAATCTTTGGCACGCCCCGACCATCCAAAGCTCAAAAGGCCGTATATTTTCTTTTGGAAAGGCAATACGGCCCTATCGCGGATCATGGCAAAATCGGGCAACAAACCTGTCCACCAAAACACTAATGATACGGAAAGATAGGGCGAAATCGCAAATACATCCCAGAGTAGGGGGGAGTTAAAATTGACCCATAGTGACCCGAACTGGTTTGGTATTGGTAGTACCCAATAGGCCAACCAAGGCCGGCCCATGTGAATGATAGGAAAAAGGCCGGCCTGAATTACCGAGAAAATCGTCATCGCTTCCGCGGATCGGTTAATGGCCATTCTCCACTTTTGACGGAACAATAATAGAACTGCGGAAATCAGGGTGCCCGCATGACCGATACCTACCCACCAAACAAAGTTGG
Organism: Pricia sp.; assembly: GCA_024635875.1. GTDB lineage: Bacteria > Bacteroidota > Bacteroidia > Flavobacteriales > Flavobacteriaceae > Pricia. Next base: position 8,486 of record JAGXIC010000279.1, on the reverse strand, counting down.
TGATATCCCAGGCCCAGTTGACCGTCTTGTTGAGTCCCCATGTTCCTATACCTGTGGAAATCGTATAGATAATACAGCCTACTCCCCAAAGAAATGCTACTAAGGCAATGGAAAATACAATCCACCAGTGTTTGTTGGCCCTTCCCTCAACCGGAGCGGCGATATCCACGCTTACATCGTGGTAGCCTTTTTCCCCGATAACCAAGGGCCTTCGAATAGGTGCTTCGTAATGCGACGCCATAATATTCTGTTATAGTTGTTTACTTAAATACGGTTTATGCTTCTTGCGTATTCCTCACTTTTACGTGATAGAAAACGTTTGGTTTTGTACCCACATATTCCAGCAAATGGTACATACGATTACTTTCGGCCAGTTCTGAAATTTTACTGTCCTCATCATTGACATCACCAAAAACGATAGCTCCGGTACCACAGGCCAACGAACAGGCAGTCTGAAACTCCCCGTCTTCGATAACATGGCCATCCCTTTTGGCATCTAGAATGGTTTTCTGCGTTTTTTGGATACACATCGAACATTTTTCGATGACTCCTCTAGAGCGAACGTTTACATCGGGATTCAAGACCATCTTGCCCAAGTCGTTGTTCATGTGGTAATCGAATTCGTCGTTATTGTTATAAAGGAACCAGTTGAAGCGTCTCACTTTATAGGGGCAGTTGTTGGCACAGTAGCGTGTACCGACACAACGGTTATAAGCCATTTGGTTCTGACCTTGTCGACTGTGCGATGTTGCCGCGACCGGGCAGACCGTTTCACAGGGCGCATGGTTACAGTGCTGGCACATAACGGGCTGAAAAACTACTTGTGGGTTGGTGGCCGGATCTTCCAGTTCGCCAAAACCGCCTAAAGAGCCTTTTTCGCCCCATAGGCCATCCATATCCTCTTTTTTCGTGATATCGTCTTCGAAGCTGTCTTCGGATGAATAATACCTGTCGATACGCAACCAGTGCATATCCCTACTTCTTCTGACCTCTTGTTTACCGACCACGGGAACATTGTTTTCCGCGTGACATGCAATGACACAGGCACCGCAGCCCGTACAGGCATTTAAATCAATCGACATATTGAAATGATGCCCGATAGAACGGTCAAAACCTTCCCAAAGATCTACTGAAGTTGCAGGTACCTCTTGATGATTTAGGGACACCTGTGGCACATGGTTCCATTCTGCATGATCTTTGGTATTGAAAATCTCCAAGGTGGTTTCCTTGATGATATCGTTTCGGCCCATTAGGGTTTTGTGCAATTGGATACATGCAAACTCGTGGTTTCCGGCTGCTTTTTCGATAGTAGCCGATTGTGTACTCTTAAAATTTTGATATAGGGGATAGGCGTTGACACCGGTCTGCATTTCGGTTTTCATACCGACTTTTTTACCGTATCCAAAGGATAGACCCATAGAGCCATTTGCCTGACCGGGCTGAATGATAACCGGTACGTTATTGATGGTCACCCCGTTTACGCTAATGTTGGCATAACTGCCGTCCAACCCGCCATTGGCAACATGGTTGTTCTCTAGGCCCAATCGCTCTGCATCGGCTTTTGAAACGGTTACATAATTATCCCAAGATACTCGTGTTATAGGGTCTGGAAACTCTTGTAACCAAGGGTTATTGGCTTGTTGCCCGTCGCCCATTCCTGTTTTGGGGTATAATATCAGTTCCATACCTCCACCACTGGTAGCATTGGTCAAGCTGTTGACCGCTGTTGCAATAGGAATGGCCCTGGATAAGGTTTCCGATTGAACTACAGTATCCGTAGCTTCCTTGTCTTCTTCTTGGTCAGCTGTATTTTTTGGGTCAGAGGATGTGGTATCGATAACTCCGACTTCCGAAATATCAAGCTCCTGCTTCATTTCCCCGGTCATGGTCGAAAGAATAGGAGCCATTAAGGCCCCTGTATCCGCTGAAGATGGAAAAACTCCGTCGTGTAAAGCACGATTCCAATCCCCTCCGTTTAAAATGGAGGAGCTCCACGTTTCTTTGATATAATCGTAGTAACTTTTATCGCTCCCCATCCATTTTAAAACGGCACTTTGAAATTGCCGGGTGTCGAACAGTTCGCGAATCGTGGGCTGCATAAGGCTAAAATTGCCTTTTTTAATCTGTACGTCTCCCCAAGATTCCAGATAATGGTTGGCGGCCGCTGTATATTGGGCCACTTCGGTAGTTTCGTTCCAATTTGCGGAGAAAATAACCGAAAGGCCTACTTTCTCAATACCTTCCTTAAAATCGGAAGCATTGGGTAATGTATACATAGGGTTGACCCCGTCCATGATCAATGCGCCTACCTTACCGGCTTTCATATCCGAAATCAAGGTGTTTACGGCTTCTACGTTACCCTGTCTTACATACCGTGGTGCTCGAGGGTCATAGGCTTTGCTCGCCAGCATTTCATTGATGGCCAACACCACGGTCTGGGCGTTGACATCATCAAGACCGGATACCACAACGGCGTTACTTTTATTCTTGCGTATTTGCTCAGCAATAGTATCAATGGTTCTCTGTACGTTTTCATCAAGCTCTCCACCCACACTGGTGCCGTTCAATTTCGCGTACAACTGCGCCAAAGCTACTTTTTGTAGCATCGGTGTCAGGGGAATACGTTTGTCGGCGTTCGCTCCGGTCAATGACATATTGGCCTCGAACTGTACATGACGTGACATTTTCCCGTTTTTTGGAATACGTCCCTTGGCATATCCACTGTCGTAGCCACCACCTTGCCAATCGCCTAAAAAATCAGCTCCGAAAGAAATGATAAGTTCGGCCTGTTCAAAATCATAGTCCGCAAGGGCGCGTTCCCCGTATTTCCCCTCATAGGCCGTGAGTGCCGCGTCTTCTGAAATGGCATCGTAGGTTATGTGGTTGATGTTGCCATAAGCAGCTTTAAGCTCCGACATCAACCTTTCAGTAGAAGGACTGGCATAGGTCTGGGTCAAAAGAGCGATTTGTTGGCCCGAATTGCCCAGGCTTCCTAATTTTGATTTTACGGCAGCATCCAAGGCGTTCCATTCAATGGGTTCGCCGTTGGCCAATGGGCCTTGCAACCGTGTGCTGTCATATAGGGAAAGTACAGAGGCGTGCACCCTTGCATTGGCACTTGCGCCCACATTAGCTTCCGTATTATTTTCGACTTTTATAGGTCTTCCTTCACGCGTCTTGATCAATATGCTTGAGAAATCGTATCCATTGGCAATGGTCGTGGCAAAATAATTGGCCACCCCGGGTATAATGTTCTCAGGTTGCACTACATAGGGAATAGATTTGATGACCGGGCCTTCGCAAGCGGCCATGGCAGCCGCTGCGGTACTGAAACCGACATATTTAAGAAAATCTCTTCGGTTGGTAGACGATTCGGACAGATTTTCCTTGTCACCTAAAAAGTCATCTACCGGAATATCCTCGGTAAATTCGTTTTGTTTTAAGGCCTCGACCATGGAATCGTTCGGGTTTAACTCCGCCTCGCTCTTCCAATATTTTTTATAGGATACCATATATTCTATTTGCAATTTTATATGTCGCTACGAATGCGACGCTACTTCACACTAATAAACCGTACTGGGCTATCTTTAATAATGGCATTTGCCACATTCAATACCTCCCATTTGCGCGGCGGTAAAGGTTTCCACCCCATATTTTTTCTCCAGCTGCTCATGAATCTTTTCATAGTACGCATTGCCCTCAACTTTCACGTTGGTCTCTCGGTGGCAATTGATACACCAACCCATTGTAAGCGACGAATATTGGTACATGATTTCCATTTCCTCCACGGGACCATGACATTCCTGACATTGAATTCCCCCAACAATATGGTGCTGCGAATGGTTGAAATACGCGAAGTCTGGCAGATTGTGTATCCGAATCCACTCCACAGGCTGGCTTTCGCCAGTGTATTTTTGGTTTTCTTCGTCCCAGCCGACCGCGGCGTACAGCTTTTTGATCTCTTTGTTATAATCTACGCCGTACTCTTTTTTGCCCTCTTCAAGTGTTTCTTCCGCCACTTGATAGATTGATTTATGACAATTCATACAGACGTTCAATGACGGTATACCCGAATGTTTGGATACCCGAGCCGAAGAATGGCAATATTTACATTCTATCTTGTTTTCACCGGCATGGATACGGTGGGAGTAATGGATGGGCTGAATGGGCGCGTATCCTTGGTCTACCCCTATCTGCATCATCCAACCATAAGCAAAGTATGCGCCGCCCAATAAGAGGAATACGACCGATACCAAGACCAAGAATTGGTTTTGGGCAAAGGCTTTCCATAAAGGGGTTCGTTTTTCCGTTTTTTCCTTTTCGCTAACTATTCCGTTCGCTACCGCTATTCTATTTAAGGTTTTGTTCACCAAGAAAAGCATGACAACCAAAAGGCCAAAAATCAGGGTTAGCGCTCCGAGAACAATTTCGTTGGATATTCCCCCGGTAGGGGCACCTACGGCACCTCCTCCTGCAACATCCGCCGCTGGCGGCGGCGTTTTCGGTGGCTCGGCGGTGTAGGCCAGCACGTTATCGATATCTTCGTTGGATAGGGTCGGGAAAGCGGTCATCGCCGCTTGGTTGTACTCGTTGTAGACTTCGTTGGCATATGCGTCGCCGGAAGCAATTAAGCCAGAACTATTTTTAATCCATTTGTAGAGCCATTCCCGTCCAAGGCCCTCTTCTTCCTGTAATCGAGTTTCAACATTGGCAAGGGCCGGACCGGTCATTTTACGGTTCAAGGCGTGACAGGCAGCACAATTTTGATTAAAAATTTGCTTTCCTGCAACAGGGTCGCCATCGACGTCAGCAGCCTCCGTATCTGCAGGGTTTGCAGCTTGGTCCGTATTTGCAGCCTCTGTGGGTGCCTCTTCTTCGGAAGCGACCTCATCTTGCGCGAAAATAGGTGCGGAAAAAAGTAGAAAAATAAATAAGCTTACACTCAAAACCTTAGAAATGCGATGGCGGCAAGGAGTCTTTTTCATAGGAATTTTATTTCTATATGACTTTCGGCACTGTAATCACTGAACATCGGTATTGCGCATGTTAAACATGTGCTGAAATCACTTGCAAAAATAAGACATAGACTTTGTTTTGTAAATGTTAACGGATTGATAATCCCTAATTTATAACTGTTCTAAATAATCAATTTTGGTTTTCGTTGAGGTTTAAAAAATTACTTTTGTATAGGACATTTATACCCAATAAATTGCATACAATGAAAAGAATTATTTGCCTGATGGTATTTGTAGTATCCTGCGCTATTGGCCAAGCACAAAAAGGAAAAATTACTATTGATCAAGACAATAAAATCACTGATTTGTTGGCCATTTATAAAACGGCCAATGAAAGTGCGGCCTATTATCGCATTCAGGTCGGCTTTGGGGATTTTGCCAAGGCCAATGAAATCAAGTCAAAGGTAGAGCAGGATTTTCCAGGCCTTTTTTCCAATATAGATTTTGATTCTCCCACCTACAGGGTGCGTGTAGGCCGCTTTAAAAACAAGCTCGATGCGGAGCGGAAGTTTAAGGAAGTGCGACAAAAATATCCTGATGCGATGTTGCTGCAGCCTAAGAAATCAGTGCGGTAGAAAGGGGAGAAATTTAAGGCACCAGGGACCAAGTACCAAGCACCAAATCCCAAGTACCAAAAATCCAAATTCCAAATCCCAAATTTGGGAAATGATTCAAAACCTGATTCCAAACCATAAGGAATAAAAAAAAAGGTGTCACATCACTTTTTATCTTATTCTGAGAAATAAATAGTAGAAAAGAGTTGTCGTGCAGGGAAGGGATTCGAGAAAAAAAACCAAAAAAGCCGTTTCATTTGATTATGAGACGGCTTCTTTTTTTCTGACCACTTGGTGCGAACGCAGTGTCTTGCGTTGCTAGATCGTATCCAACTTTTGGATTTGGATTTGATGCTTGGAATTTGTTTCTATTTGGATTTCAATTTCTTTTTGACCGCCACTTCCTGAAAAGCTTCTACAGTATCACCTTCCATGATATCATTGTAGTTCTTGATCTGTAGACCACAATCATAGCCTTTGGCGACTTCCTTGGCGTCATCTTTGAATCGTTTCAGCGATGAAAGTTCACCAGTGTAGACGACGACACCGTCGCGGATAAGCCGTATGTTGGAATTGCGGAAAATCTTTCCGCTGGTTACCATACACCCGGCAATGGTACCTACTTTCGAAATTTTGAAGGTTTCCCGAATTTCGGCGGTACCGGTAATTTCCTCTTTGATTTCTGGTGAAAGCATACCTTCCATAGCATCCTTAAGGTCATTGATCGCATCGTAAATAATGGAGTACATGCGGATATCGATTTCCTCTTTTTCGGCCACATCCCTGGCATTACCCATAGGCCTTACGTTAAAACCGATAATAATGGCATCGGATGCAGAGGCCAACAATACGTCGGATTCGGTAATCGCGCCTACCCCTTTGTGTATGATGTTCACCTGGATCTCTTCGGTAGACAGTTTCTGGAAGGAATCCGTCAAGGCTTCCACAGAACCATCGACATCACCTTTCAGAATGATGTTCAGTTCTTTAAAGTCGCCGAGAGCGATACGTCTTCCGATTTCGTCCAACGTAATATGACGTTGTGTACGTACGGATTGTTCGCGTCGCAATTGTGACCGTTTCGTGGCGATCTGTTTCGCATCCCGTTCATCTTCGAGTACATTGAACTTGTCGCCTGCCTGTGGGGCACCATCGAGACCTAAAATGGAAATCGGTGTCGCCGGTCCTGCTATTTTGACACTATTCCCACGTTCGTCTTGCATGGCCTTTACCTTACCGCTTTGAGTGCCGGCCAAAACGTAATCCCCGATTTGAAGGGTACCGCCTTGCACCAGAATCGTCGATACATAACCTCGTCCTTTGTCCAAGAACGCTTCTACGACAGTTCCGTTCGCTTTTTTGTCCGGGTTGGCTTTCAGTTCTAAAAGTTCGGCTTCCAACAAGACTTTTTCCAATAGTTCTTCGACACCTTCCCCGGTTTTGGCCGAAATGTCCTGGGATTGGATTTTACCGCCCCAGTCTTCGACCAATAGGTTCATTTGTGAAAGACCTTCCTTAATTTTGTCAGGATTGGCCGCAGACCTATCGATTTTATTAATGGCAAAAACGATGGGCACGCTTGCCGCTTGGGCATGGCTGATGGCCTCTTTGGTCTGAGGCATGATATCATCGTCCGCCGCAATAACGATAACAGCGATGTCGGTAACCTGCGCACCCCTAGCCCGCATGGCCGTAAAGGCCTCGTGACCGGGCGTATCGAGAAAGGTAATCTTTTGGCCGTCTTTTAAGGTAACTCCATAAGCACCAATGTGCTGGGTGATTCCCCCGCTTTCACCGGCGATTACGTTCGCTTTTCGCACGTAATCAAGCAACGAGGTTTTACCGTGATCCACATGCCCCATGACGGTAACGATAGGGGCTCGGGGCTTGAGATCTTCCTCGGCATCGGCTGCGATTTTAATAGTTTCTTCTAGGTCGGCGGTAACGAACTCCACCTCGTAGCCAAATTCATCGGCTACGATGGATAGGGTTTCCGCATCTAGGCGCTGGTTCATGGTCACCATGATACCCAACGACATACAGGCCGAAATAATTTCCGTGGTAGAAACGTCCATCATCGTGGCGATCTCGTTAGCCGTAACGAATTCGGTTACCTTTAAGGTCTTGTCTTCAAGTTCTTGTTGCTCGAAATCCCTTTCGGTTTGTTCCCGATGCTGGTCACGTTTGCTTCTTCTGTATTTCGCCCCTTTTCCTTTTTTCGATTTTCCTTGGAGTTTTTCAAGGGTTTCCGCTATCTTTTTTTGTACATCTTCTTCAGTAGGCTCCACCTTTGCAGCTGTCGACCTACGGCCTCCCTTTTTGAAATTCCTGCCACTACCAGCGGTAGAAGTGGTGTTTCCGGGCTTGCTTACAATACGTTTTCTACGTTTCTTGCGGCCAGTGCTCTCTGAAGATGGTGATTCGTCTTTCTTTTTCTTGGCTTTTTTGAATTGCGAAAGATCGATTTTATCGGTAATAGTTGGACCCGACAGTTTTTTGTAGTTCGTTTTCAGAATGGCATCTTCTTGCTTTTCAGCTTCTTTTTCCGCTTCTGCCTCAGGTTTCTTTTCTTCAGGCTTCTCTTCGGAAGTTTTCTCCTCAACCTTTGTCTCGATTTTTTCGGCTTCCTTGATTTTGGGAGTTTCCTCTTTTACAACCGTTTTTGGTTGTGTTTCGGCTTCGGGATTGACCGGTTTATCCTCCTTCTTAACGGGATCTGCTTTTTTCCTTTTATCGGCGTCAAGATCAATTTTACCTACGGTCTTCGTACCGGCCAGCTCGACCTTTCCGACCATTTTACTTTCAGCGGCGGCCGTGGCCCGTTTTTCCCTAGCCATTCTTCGGTCTTCTTGCTCTTGCTCCAATTGCAAACGAAGTGCTTCTTTTTCCTTGCGCTTTTCTTCGCCGACTTCTTTAG
>JAGXIC010000030.1 GCA_024635875.1 Pricia sp. | reverse complement strand
GGGCTCTGGAAGCCATTTTGGCTTTGGAAAAAAAACGGGAGCGGATTTACCCTCAATTAATGATTACCGAAATAAGGACCATTGCAGCCGATGATCTATGGATGAGCCCTTGTTATAGGCAAGACTGCGTGGCCATCCATTTTACCTGGAAACAAAATCCTAAAGAAGTGGGAGAATTGATAACCATGATCGAAACTGAATTGGAACCCTTTCAGTACCGCCCCCACTGGGGAAAGATTTTTTCGATAGCTCCATCGGTTTTGGCTTCACGGTACGAAAAGCTTCCCGAATTTATCGAATTGGCAAAGCAATTTGATCCAACCGGAAAATTTAAAAATGACTATTTGAATTTGAATATCTATCCCGCTAAAAATAACGAAACATGAAATTATTAGCAAAAAGAATTTTGGGCCTGCTATGCCTCTCCTTGATTATATATTCCTGCGAGAAAGACAACGATGATGTTGCCATCGTGGAGCAACAAAATGAAGCCAGTGCCTATAAGGCCCAAGTAGTGGTAGCATGGTACGGTTTGATCAAGACCCTGACCACGGAAACCCCTGGATATACACCGCCAGTTGCCGCTAGGGCCTTCGGTTATACGGGTATCGCCCCATATGAGGCTATTGTAACGGGAATGCCCGATAAAAATTCCCTTTCCGGTAAATTGACCGATCTACAGCTCAATATTGCGCTGGATAGCAAAAAGACATATCATTGGCCGACGGTGGCAAATGCCGTTCTGGCCAAAATGACCAAACACTTTTATGCCAGTACCACGCAGGAAAGACTGGCAGCCATGGCAGAACTGGAAGAAAATTACAACAATGAGTTTTTGGCGGAAAACGGACAGGAAGTGTTCGATGCCTCGGTACTGCTCGCGGAAGAGGTGGCGGATACTATTCTACTATGGGCGGCAACGGATGGCGGCGAAGATGGCCAGTTCCATAATTTTCCTGCGGAGTATACACCTCCTTCCGGACCGAAGTATTGGGTACCTACGCCTCCGGGATTTTTGCCTGCCCTACAGCCGTACTGGGGGTCTAACAGACCCTTTCTAGTTGCAAATATTACGGAAACCCACCCTCCTGCCCCACCGGAATTTTCTTCCGAACCCAATTCCCTTTGTTATGAACGGGCGATGGAAGTCTATAATACGGTCAATACCCTTACCCCGGAACAGAAAGATATAGCTGAATTCTGGTCCGATGATCCGGTAACCACGGCAACACCACCGGGTCATTCCATTTCGATACTGAACCAATTGATCGAAAAGGAAGACGCCGACCTCGATGTGGCCGTGGAGGCCTTTGCCAAATTGGGAATCGGGGTGTCGGATGCCTTTGTTTCCTGTTGGAAGACAAAATATGAAACGGTCTATCCCAGACCGATTACTTACATTCACGAATATATCGACCCCGATTGGACGACCGTTTTATCGACCCCTCCCTTCCCGGAGTACACCTCTGGGCATTCCGTACAATCAGGGGCACTTGCCGAAATTATGACCGATCTGTTCGGGGAGGACTATACCTTTACGGACCATACCCATGAAAACTGGACGGACATCTTCGGTGCGCCCCGAACCTACGGCAGCTTTTACGAAATGGCAGAAGAGGCCGCAATTTCCAGATTATATGGGGGCATTCATTACCAAGAGTCCATTTCATTGGGTCTAGAGCAAGGATACCAAATTGGGAAGAATGTAAACGCACTGGCCTTGGATAAATAATCCCATCCGCGACCAACCTTGTTCTTAATTTCCCGTTAAAACTTATCAAATTCTTAACATTTACGGTGCTTTTACCGCACAGATTTCCGCGTTTACCTCAATTTTTTTCCAGCCGTTGCATATCGCCATAATTTTACTTCATAATCATAAAAACAAAGCTTATGAAGCGAAAGGAATTTTTAAAGGGCTTGGGGCCATCGGGATTATCGGTGACGAGTTTAGCGGTTCTGACCTCCTGTTCCACGGATAACGATGAAACCATTTTCGGTACGGACACCGACACCGATGGTACGGAAACGGACACAAATGCTTCGGGCGATTGTTCGGTAACGCCCAGCGAGACCGAGGGGCCCTTCCCGACCCACTCCCCTGCCGATTATGTAAGGGAAGATTGTGGGCGACCGAACTGGCATCGCCTTGGATCTTGATATAACCATTAGAAATGTCAATGATTCCTGCAACGTACTCGAAGGGGCTATCGTCGATATCTGGCATTGTGACAAGGACGGCAACTACTCCGAATACGGTGGCGGTGGAATGCAGCAGATCAGCTTTACCAATGACCACTTTTTGCGGGGAAGACAAACTTCAAACTCCGATGGCCTGGTGGAATTCGCCACTATCTTTCCGGGATGGTACAACGGGCGTTCAACGCACATCCATGTGCATATTTACAATGCCTCGGGCAACTCGCTTTTGGTCACTCAAATAGCCTTCCCCGAAGGCGATAACAGTGCGGTGGTCCGGGTCAATGCAGCCAGCGACCAAGGTTATATTAAGGGAATGTCAGGCTATTCCTATCATACCCGGGACAACGTTTTCAGCGATGGTGTCGAAGAAGAACTGGCCAGCGTTTCGGGAAGCGTTTCGGAAGGCTTTACGTTGACGCATGATATTTATGTGAGCGCTTAAAAGGATGTTGGATGTTGGACGTTGGACGCCCTTTCGGAAAATGCGATTTTGCTGTTTTTAGAGGTTCCGTTGGAGAAAGACAGTTAATCCTAAAAATAGCATTTACTACCCGATTCAGGAGGATAGTTTTACTTAGTAAAAGCCTTAGCAGGTGCAAGCCCGGACCAAGAATGGTTTTAGCTTGCTTGTTTCCATAGAAAAAGTAAACAGAAAACCTACACTACCAGCGGTCGCAATACTTTCGAGATTCAAAGTGTTGGCAACGATTAAGGTTACTACAGCGGTTATCATCAATCCGATAGGCTGGTTCCAAAGTTGGCTTGTTAGCTCGTGGGGCAGTTCGTCGTCTTCCGCAATTTCATAACTGACCCGACTGCCCCCATAAAGTGACGCATTGATAGCTGAAAAAGTGGAGATCAAGGCGGCCACGGTTATGACCGTAAAACCGATTTGGCCCAGCATGGGTTTGGCGGCCTCGGCCAGTACATAGTCCTGGGCCGTGGCAATTTCTTTAAAAGGCTGGGAACCAACGGTAACCGCTGCGATGATAACATAGAACAGTATCACGAAAATAACCGAAAAATAATAGGCCCTCGGCACGTTCTTTTTTGGGTTTTCGACATCCGGCGCGGAATTCGCGATCAGTTCAAAACCTTCATAGGCGACAAAAATGACCATCCCTCCTGTAATCAATTGAATCGGGCTTTCCCAATTATGTGGCGACAACTGGTCCAAGTTCGGATTCCCTATAAGTCCGTAGGCACCGATCAACACAAAGGCCAAAAGAATGATCAGTTTGATGATGACCGCATACGATTCTATCTTCCCCACCACAGCAATACTATAGTAATTAATGGCGGAGGCCAGGATGATAATAAAACTGGAATAGATGTGTGAATCCCAAGTGGTTTTTCCGATTGCCCGACAACCTGTTCAGGATCCCTCCTTTTCTGAATTATTCACAACGAGGATGTTTTGAAATCTATCGGTTGGGTTTGCATCCACCCCGTCTTAAACTGTTATTTTTCCTTCTAATTCTCGAATCTCCAAAATGCATCACAGCAAAACTTTTGAGGTTCATCGCAGACTTTTTCGGGTTCATCGCATTTTTAAAAAATGCCTGATTTTGGGGCGTAAGTTTGTCCTGTAAATCAGTAATAACCGTCTGCACTAAAGCAGACCTAAAATTAAAATACCATGAAAAAGTTTCTAAAGAGTACCGCAGTATTAGCCCTTATGTTTGTAACAATGACAAGCATGGCAAATAATCCTAAAATCAGTTTGACATCCGGAAACGATGCAAAAAGTCTTGTTTTTGAGATGGATGCCCGATCCAATGCATCGAAGATCAAATTGATGGATGACAATGCTAAGACCATTTATTCGGAGAATATCCTCGATACGAACTACGCCAAGAAGTTCAATCTGAAAGACCTTGCGGCCGGCACCTACTATTTTACCGTTGAAAATGTGGTATCATCCGTAGTTTTCACGCTTAATGTGAACAGTAGCGAGGTAAAAATCGCGAATAAAAAGGAGAACTCGCCTAAACCGATTTTTAGAAAAACAGGCGACAAAGTGTCTGTCAATCTTTTCAATGCCGATCAGCAAAAAGTTGATATCGAAATCGTCGATAGCCGTAACAGGATTGTTTATAGGGAATCGTCCAAAGGCGAACTGATTATTAGCAAAGCCTTCAATTTTGAAAAGGCACTAAAAGGCAACTATACCATTAAAGTGAGTGACGGCGAAGAGACCTATTATCAGAACATCTCGATTGGATAAAAAAACTCCGAAATGTAAACTTGTTTGTTAGTGGAAAACGGTCTTTGAATTAAACAAAGGGCCGTTTTCCTGTTATAAAAGCTTTCAGCTATTTCCTGTACTGTAAAGTCCATTCAATTTTCATCTTTTAGCCTTCCGCTCTTTTGATTATCTTGGCAATTCATATGACCCCTTTTAATGCAACTAAATTTTACATCCTCAAAAAAACAGCAAAGAATAGCCCTACACGTTTTAGTCTGGGCGGCCCTTTTTTCTTTACCTTATATTTTTGCGCTACAGGCCGAAGAAGGTGGCCCACGCTCGGAATTGGTAAGTAAGATACTTTATCTGAACACGGTCATGAACGTCTTTTGGGCGTTGACATTCTACTTGAACACCCTCGTTCTGATTCCCAGATTGCTCTACAAAAGAAAAATTGGCTTCTTTGTAGTGGCCAATATAATCTTACTTACTGGTATACTGTTCATCAACCAATGGCTATATAGCTTTCTAATAACCGAACAGCCTTATTCTTTTTCCAAAGCAATTATATTCAACGGGGTTCCGTTCCTGTTTTTTGTGTTGATCGGTATCACTTTTAAGACGGTTTCCGACCGGATCAGAATGGAACGTGTTACTAAAGAGCATGAAAGCGAGAACCTAAAAACAGAACTCTCCTTTCTGCGTTCCCAGATAAGCCCGCATTTCTTATTTAATGTACTCAACAACATGGTTGCCTTGGTACGGATGAAAAGCGAAGAACTGGAACCCACCATCCTAAAATTATCCTCGCTCATGCAATACATGCTCTATGAAACCGACGAGGAAAAGGTATTGTTGAAGAGCGAGGTGGATTACTTACGGAGCTATATCGATCTTCAAAAACTGCGTTTTGGCGATCGGCTTGCCCTAAATATCAATTTGGACCTAACGGAAGATTGGCACGCTATCGAACCCATGCTCTTGATTCCTTTTGTGGAAAACGCCTTTAAACATGGTACGGGAATGATAGAAGACCCCGTAATCGATATTTCATTACAGGCTTTGGACAACCAACTTACTTTTAGGGTAAAAAACAAATATCTTGAGGAGGATAAGGCCAAGGACAAGGTCTCGGGTATCGGTCTGGCCAATGTGCAACGGAGGTTGGAACTTCTGTACGGCAAGAACCACAGCCTCGATATCGATACCACCGATGCGTGGTTTACCGTAACCTTAAAATTAGCATTTGAACCATGATGAACTGTATTGCCATAGATGACGAGCCTCTGGCGCTAGAGCTGCTAAAGGACAACATAAGCAAACTGCCTTTCTTGAATCTGGTGGCGGCCTGCAACAATGCCTTCGAGGCCATGGAAACCATGGAAAAGTACCCCGTGGACCTCGTGTTTATCGATATTCAAATGCCGGGCCTGACCGGACTCCAATTTATCGCCAGCCTTGAGAAAAAGCCGCTCGTGATCTTTATAACGGCCTACAAACAATATGCGGTGGAAAGCTATGACCTCGATGTGGTGGATTACCTCGTAAAACCTGTGGCCTTGGAACGTTTTATTAGAGCCTGTAATCGGGCCAAGGAACTCCATGAATTAAAGTCCGCAACAAATATTGTCCCCAACAAGCCTACCAAAGACCATTTTTTCGTGAATGCCGATTACAGTCAGGTTAAAATAACCTTCGATGATATCATTTGGATGAAAGGCTATGGCGATTACATCAAATTTCATTTAAAGAGTGCCGAACATCCGTTAGTGGTGCGAACAAGTTTCAGGGAACTGGATAGGGAACTGCCGCCCAACAAATTCATCAGAATTCATAAATCGTATGCAGTGGCCATCGATGCGATAACCGCCATTCGCAAAAACAGCATTTTTCTGGGGGACAAAGAACTTTCGGTAGGGGAGACTTTTCGAAAAAACATTGAAAAGCTGCTTTGAAGTGTATATGGAGCGATTTTGGACACTTCCGCAGGTCGGTTTTCGGTTAGATATGGTAAGCAAGGCAAAAGCCCCCGATTTTAAGTGGTGGTTGGATTCTTGAGAGGTAGTCACCGGCCAAACTCAATTTTCATTAAATTTACGGTAAGCAATCAAATACCGAATGATTTCCAGAAACAGCATTATTTTATCGCTTGTTTTATCTTTCTCCTTAATTTTTTTCTCATGCCATAAAAACGCACCTGAGGATATGGTACGTATTGGATTTTCACAATGTCTCAGCGACCGCCCATGGCGCGATGCCATAAACCGTTCTATGGAGATCCAAGCCTCTTTATACCCAAAAATTGACCTTAGCATTTACGAAGCCCACAACAATGTCCAGCACGAATTTAATGCCCCGCTTATGCATACCCGCCAGCATCGCGTCAAAATCTTCCATAGTACCGTAGCGGGGCAGAATGGCTCTGTAATCACTAACATCATAGCCGTTATCCACTAACGGGGAATCAAAAAACGGGTTCATCCAGACCATGGTAATACTTAGACTTTCCAAGTAATCCAACTTTTCGATGATGCCCTTGAAATCCCCAAATCCGTCTCCATCGTTATCATTAAAACTTTGTGGGTACAATTGGTATAAAATACCTTCTTTCCACCATGTTTTAGATATTTCCGAAGTTTCGGCGACTTCCTGTTTTTTGTCGGGCTCGGGTTTGCAGCCGGTAAACATTAGAATTGCAGCGGAAATATAAAGTAGATTTTTCATGTATTGAACCGTATTGATTTAGAAAATTAAATAAACATTTTCGTTAAACGGGTTCTAATTATGTATTCACTTCATGAACTTGTTTAGCCCTTCCGCTACTAAAACATCGAACTTTGGGACTTACGAAATCGTTTGAAAACTATGATATATTATCTCGTGTAGCTAAAAATATCCTTATAAATGTTAAAATAGCACATAAACTGGAAAACATAGTTGTTTTACGGGAATACCCTATTTCGGAATTTTGTCATGTATTTATTAAAAATATGACGTTATGAAAGAAATAAGATTTTATCCAACAATATGGCAGACCATTCCCTTTTCATTCGATATGGTAAATCAATGGGATGCCGAAAGAAGAAGAATCAAGGATCTGATACTTAAAAATAGCTATGCTTATTGTTCAAAAACCCGCGTCCAGATCAAAAATCTGGGGTAATACAGCATAGAAATTGGATAAAAACGGCCATCGCTACCCTACTCATTCATCCTAATTTTGTACCGAAAATCATTGTGATCATAAAATATATAACCTATCACAATGGTTCAGATTTACCCCATAATAGTATTAGTTATGAAAAAATTATTGGAAACATCGAATAAGAAAGCCTTAATCGCC
>JAGXIC010000278.1 GCA_024635875.1 Pricia sp. | reverse complement strand
ATATCAAACCCTTGATGGAGGTCGAAAAAAGCCGTTCCGAACTTTGGTTGTGGGTTTTAGGTATCCTTTTGGGATTAGCGGTTGTCGGCGGACTTCTCTATTGGTTCGTCTTCCGAAAAAAACGGTTATCCGAAGAGGAAAAAGTAGCCCTACTGCCCGCCTATGACCGTGCGCTGTTGGAACTGAAAAAACTGGAGAATTCCAAATACCTTATCCAAGACGAATACAAACAATATTATTCCGAGCTTACGGATATCGTGCGATTGTACCTCGAGGAAGACGTACACGTGTCCGCCATGGAAAGTACCACCGATGAGCTGATCTATAAATTGGAAATGCTTCGGGATGCCGGCGAACTGAAACTGGAAGACGACACCCTGAAGCAGTTCAAACGTATCTTGCAAACGGCCGACCTGGTCAAGTTCGCAAAGTCGCGACCGGAATCTTCAATGGCGCAGAACGACCCGAAATCTATCGAAGAAATCGTTACCAAGACACACGATGCCCTGCCCGAACCTACGCTAGAAGAGCTTATGGAAAAGGAGGAATATAAAGAGGAACAGGCGCACAAACAGCAACGTCGTAAAATTGTTTTTGCAGCGGCGGCGGCCATCGCTTTTCTGCTGGTTACCACAGGTATTGCAGTATACAAATACGGCTTCGCCCCAGTAATGGATTCCGTATTCGGCCATCCGACAAAGACTTTGCTTGAAGGTGAGTGGATTGCGAGCACCTATGGCTATCCACCGATAAGTCTGGAAACCCCCAAGGTGTTGAAAAGGCAGAAAAAAGAGATTTCACCTGAACAAAAGGCGAACCTACAGGAATTGCAGGTATTTCAATATGAAAGCCCCAACGGCTTATTCTCGATTAGCGCGGTCTCCACCTTGCTTTCACAAGAAACGGAACCGGATTATGAGAAATCTATCGACGCCTTCGTCAAAGATATGGAAAGCAGGGGCGCCAAAAATATCATCACGAAAGACGAGGAATTCACAACGGTCACCGGCGTAAAAGGGGTTAAGATATATGGAAGCGCAAAGTTTGCCGTACCCGATTCCCCAGAAGCGGTACAGGGTAAATACAGTTTGCTGATTTTCGGCGGAAAAGGTTTTCAACAACAGGTAATGCTGACCTGGACCGATGGGGACACCTATGCCGAACAGATCGTAGAACGCATACTGAACACGGTAGAAGTAAAAACGGAGGTCTAAGGGTGTTACGGTTCAATCCCTACCGTTCGGGATAACGACGTACTGCGCAAAAAAAGGTATAAAAAAATAATCGGGATGTTTCAAATCAGTCTCTAAATGCTTGAAAATATAACATTCGCAAATCCGGAATTCTTTTGGTTGCTATTGTTGCTTCCTCTGGCCGTCTTGTGGTATTTCTACAAACGCAGGGAACAGGTGGCCTCACTGAAAATGCCCACTATCAAAGGTTTTTCGGGGTCGGGGTTTCTTCCGAGGTTGAAGCCCTTCCTGTTTGTACTGCGTCTTTTGGCCCTAACGGCTATCATAACGGCAATGGCGCGCCCCCAGACCGAGGATATTTCTACGAGAACCAAGACCACAAAAGGCATTGATATCGTTATGGCCATCGACGTTTCATCGAGTATGCTGGCGCGTGATCTGAAACCCAATCGCCTTACGGCCTTGAAAGAAGTTGCGGGAGATTTCATCAAAGAACGTCCGAACGACCGCATCGGTCTTGTGGCCTATGCCGGTGAGGCCTACACGAAAACGCCTATTACGAGCGACAAGGCCATTGTACTCAGTTCGCTCCGTGATATAACGTATGGGCAATTGAACGACGGTACGGCCATCGGTATGGGGCTGGCCACATCGGTCAACAGGTTGAAAGAAAGCAAAGCCGTAAGCAAGATCATCATTCTGTTGACCGATGGAGTCAACAATTCCGGTTTTATCGAGCCACAGACCGCGGCAGATCTTGCGATTGAATACGGTATTAAGACGTACACGATAGCTATCGGCACGAACGGTAATGCCCTATCGCCCATCGCCTATAACGCCGATGGTTCGTTTCGTTACGGCATGCGCCAGGTAGAGATTGATGAAGAATTACTGAAAGATATCGCCAAAGTCACCGGCGGAAAATATTTTAGGGCTACGGACAACGAGAAACTGGAAGCGATTTATGAGGAAATCAACAAACTCGAAAAAACAGATATAGAAGAGTTCAAGTACTTTAGGTACGAAGAAAAATTCCGTTCCTGGGTGCTTTTGGCAGGGGGTTTGCTCCTATTGGAATGGGTGTTGCGAAATACGCTGTTTCGGAGTTTTATATAAAAAAGGGTTATGGGTTTATAAGTTTATAAAATTGAATCTGTAAAATCCTAATGAAACCTATAGATTCAAAACTTTTGATTCGATTATTTTAATTGTAATCCAGTAATATTTGAACTTGATACTTGAACTTGCGCTTGAACTTTAAACAATGATTCAATTAGACGAAAAAATATATTTCTATCTGCTGGCGATAATCCCGGTACTTGTCGTCTTGTTCTTCCTGCTGCAACTCTGGAGAAAACGCACGCGGAATACCTTTGCCGATGAGGTGTTATTGAAACGGCTCACGCCCGATAGATCTAAATTCAAATCGGGGCTGAAGCTATTTTTCTTGTTACTAGGGCTGTCCTTTTTGACCTTGGGACTGGTAAATCCGAAAATCGGCACGAAGTTGGAGACGGTAAAGCGCGAAGGGGTCGATATCGTTTTTGCAATCGATGTATCCAAAAGTATGTTGGCGGAGGATATTGCGCCCAACCGGTTGGAAAAGTCCAAGCGGCTGGTTTCCGAAATAATCAATCAATTGGCCAGCGACCGTATCGGAATTATCGCCTATGCTGGGCAAGCATTTCCACAACTGCCGATTACGACCGACTATGGCGCGGCCAAGATGTTTTTGCAAAGCATGAACACCGAGATGCTCACTTCCCAGGGTACGGCGATTGACCAAGCTATTGAATTGGCGACCACCTATTACAACGACCAAGAACAGACGAATCGGGTGCTTTTCATCATTTCCGATGGCGAAGACCATTCTGGGGAGTCGACTATAGAGGCCGTAGAAAAGGCGACCGACGAGGGGATACGTATTTTTACTATTGGTGTTGGCAAAACAAAAGGTGCCCCTATCCCTATAAAAAGAAATGGCGTAGTCGAAAGTTTGAAAAAGGATAACAAAGGAGAAACCGTCATCACAAAGCTGGACGAAACCTTTCTAAAGGACATCGCCGATGAAGGTAACGGGGAATATATCAACGGAGACAATACAGGGGAAGCCGTTGAATTCATTAAGGAACAATTGTTGCAGATGGATAAAAAGGAATTCGAGGCCAAACAGTTCGCCGAGTTCAAGGATCAGTTCCAGTGGTTTTTGGGGACAGGATTCCTATTTTTATTTTTGGATGTTTTTACCTTGGAAAAAAAGACGAAGTGGTTACGAAAGTTGAACCTGTTCAATGAAAAGGACGTACAGTAGTGAAAAAGTTGGCAATGGCAGTTGCAGTCGGTAGTTACGATGAGGCTGGCGACAGGCCTCGAAATTGACGCTCGATTGGTTTAAGGTTCAATCGCAGCTAAGCTGCTGTTCAAAGTTTAATGTTGCATCGACTTGAACCTTAAATTTTGAACCCGCTTTTGGCGGATTTAAACCTTAAACCGTTCCTGGAGCAAAGGACAAACGGTAAACCATGTCGATTAAATGAAGCATATGAACTTAAAACTAACATTTCTAATAGCACTGATAAGCTGCCTTGCCTTCGGCCAAGACGACGAAAAAGCGAAGCAAAAAGCCCTCGAGCAATCCAAAGACCTGACTTGGGAAGGCAACAAACAGCTTTCCGAAGATAAATTTGTGGACGCCGAGATGGATTATCGCCGCGCCATTGCCAAAAGCGATGAAAATGCCGCTGCCCGTTACAATTTGGGAAATGCATACTACAACAACGAAACTTACAGCGAAGCCTTCGGCCGTTTTAAGGAGGCCGGGGAACTCGCTACCGATAAGGAAGAAAAACATGTCGCCTACCATAATATGGGCAATGTGTTCATGAAGCGAAAGGACTACCAAAAGGCCGTCGAGGCGTATAAAGAAGCCTTACGCAACAACCCCACCGACGAAGAGACCCGGTATAACCTGGCACTCGCTAAAGAAATGTTGGAAAAAGACGAACAAAAGAACGACCAAAACCAAGATAATAAAAACGAGCAGGACAAACAGGACGAAAAAGACAAAAACGAGGATAAAAAAGAGGGCGATAACGAAGACGAGAACAAAGAAGATAAAAAGGACGAAGGCGACAAAGGAGACGAGGGCAACGAAAACGAGGAAAAGAAAGACGATAATAAAGAGGGCGAAGGCAACGAAAAAAAAGAACAGGAGAAAAAACCCGAAGAGGGCGATGAACAGGAACAGCCCCAGCAGCGCCGCCCCGACCAATTGAGCAGGCAGCAGGTACAAAACCTGTTGGATGCCATGCAGAACGAGGAGAAAAAAGTTCAGGAAAAAATAGATGCCCAAAAAGTGAAAGGGGTAAAGGTCAAAAATGAAAAGGATTGGTAATGCGGGTCATTTGTTGGTTAATACTAGATGTAACTGCCGTAAACGGTTTAAATAAAGTAGGATTTTGTTAAAGAGGTATATCACCCTGATTCCTTTGTTGTTTTTAGCTATCGTACTAAAAGCACAGGATAGCGATGCCGTTACCTTCGAGATGATACTCAGTAAAGACAAACTTGGTATCAACGAAAGGCTGCGGGTCGACTTTGCCATGAACAAAGATGGGGATAACTTCAACCCGCCTGATTTTACCGGTTTTCGGGTACTTATGGGGCCTTCACAATCTATAAGTTCATCATGGGTCAATGGGGTACGCAGTTATTCCAAAACCTATTCCTATACCTTGGCACCAAGGTCACAAGGTCGGTTCACCATAAAACAGGCTACCATCGTAATCGACGGTCAGACCTATAAATCGACTCCTAAAGAAGTTGAGGTCACTCCTGCCGTGGACAAGCCGAGCGATGAAATGACGGCCGACGACGTGGCGGACGAAAGTTTGCATCTGGTGGCCGAGGTTTCCAAGACTGACCCCTATCTTAACGAAGCTTTGAGTGTGGTGTACAAAATGTATATCAGTCCGGCCATAAGTATCTCTAATTATCAACCGCTTGACAATCCGAAGTACAATAACTTTTGGAGCCAGGATATTCCTGTTTCCAGACCCGATGTGAAAAATGGCACCTACAATGGCAAGCCCTATCGCTACGTAATATTGAAAAGGGTAGTGCTCTATCCACAGAAATCCGGAAAACTGGAAATCGAACCCCTCTCTCTCGAAGTATCTGTCGATGTGCCGACAAACCAACGCGATTTTTTCGGGGGCCGTATCTATTCGCAGACTACTAAAACAGTGTCGGCAGGCAACCGTACCATTGACGTAAAACCTTTGCCCGAAAAAGGCAAGCCGGTCAATTTTAGTGGTGCCGTAGGTAAATTCGACTTTTCTGTAACCACAAGCAAGACCCATCTCAATGCTTCCGAATCGTTACAGGCCAAGGTGCAGGTGAGCGGTAAGGGCAATCTAAAACTTTTTCAACTTCCCAAACCCATTCTACCCGGTTCATTGGAGGTGTACGAACCCGAATTTGAAGAAAGCGTCCGAACCACGCTTTCGGGTACCCAGGGAACGGTGAGCAACAACTACACGATTGTACCTTCTTTTAGAGGTAAGTATCCCATGCCATCTATCTCGTTCACTTATTTTGACCCCAATATAGAAAGCTACAAAACGCTTACTTCCAAAGAAATCCTAATCAACGTTAAGGAAGGGCCTACTAGTGCGAACGATATATTCGATGCACAAAATTCAAACGGAAAACAGTCCGTGGCCACTGGCAACCAGTTCAATTTTATAAAATTGAAGCCCCACCTGACCGCTATCGGTACGAACTATTTTTTTGGGTCTACCCGGTTCTATCTGTGGTTGCTGTTGCCCCTGTTGCTAATTCCCCTTGCGATCATTTTTGGAAAAAAACGGGAGGCTATCGCCGGCGATGTGGCCGGTAACCGAATTCGAAGGGCCAATAAACTCGCCAGGAAATATTTGTCGAAGGCCCGAAAGGAACTTGGCAATAAGGAACCTTTTTACATCGCTCTTGAAAAAGGCTTGCATAACTATTTAAAGGCCAAGCTCAAAATACAGACTTCAGAGTTTAACAAAGAAAAGATTGCATCCCTATTGGACGAAAAAGGGGTTGACGAATCGACCAAGGACGGCTTTATCGCCTTGCTCAAGAATTGTGAAATGGCGCGTTATAGTCCGTTCTCGGAAGTGCAAATGCAGCAGGATTATGACAGTGCCAGCGCGGTAATCTCACAGCTGGATAAACAGTTATGAGAAAAGTAGGAGGTATGAACTTAGTGGTGCGAAGTATAAAAGGAAAATAGTAGTAGTGATTTAGGGCACTGCCTAAGTACTATAATTACGGTCTGTATTTACTAGCTTACGTTCAAAAGTGGGGATGCGAGTGTCACGCGAAGGACTCAATACGATTACGAAGACAACGAATAAAAATATAATAAAACAATAAATGATGTTTGCTTGAATCTTAAATAATAACCATTGAAAAAAATAGTCCGCATACTAACTATTCTGATAACCTTCACGGTCGCTGCCCAAAACGAGGTCATTTTCGACGGTGCCACCGAGGCGTACAACGCCGGGGAGTATCAAACTGCCGTTGATAGTTATCTTAAAATTCTTGATAGTGGCCAGCATTCTCCCGAGCTGTATTACAATCTGGGTAATGCATATTATAAATTGAACCAGATAGCGCCCAGCATCTACTATTACGAAAAGGCCCTTTTATTAAAGCCTAACGATTCCGAAATCAGGAACAATCTTTCCTATGCGCGGAATATGACCCTCGATGCCATCGAAACCATGCCGGAAACGGGGTTCGCTAAAATCTACAATAGCCTTCTCGGTTTTCTTTCCTTTGACCAATGGGGCTATGTTGCCGTAGTCTTTGTTGTTCTTTTTGTACTGCTCTACATCGCCTTCTACTATTTTCGGTATTCGTCGCGCAAGCGTTCGGCATTTGTCTTGAGTATCGTTTCCCTTTTTATCGCAATCGTATCCTTGGTATTCGCCTATTTGGAATACAATGCTTTCAAGGCCGACCGGCCCGCCATCGTGTTTGCCCAGGAAGCAAGCGTAAAATCGGAGCCCAACAAAACAAGCCAAGAAGCCTTTGCCCTTCACGAAGGCACCAAGGTAATCGTACTCGACGAGCTGAACGAATGGAAAAAAATCCGAATAGCCGATGGTACTATGGGGTGGATTCCTTCTGAGGACATCAAACTGCTGAAGGATTTTTAAATATTTCTTAACAAAAAATTGAAGCGATTACTATTATATTTGCGATTCAACGATTTTTATGAAGGGTTTTGCTCAAATCGTATTACTTTTTTTATGGCTCTTTGCCATTGTTACCCCTAGCATCATTACTTTAGTAGATGATGATAATCCGGTGTTGGTTACCAATCTCAACGAAGAAGAACAACAGGAATCCGGGAAAAAATCGCAAGCAAATGAAAAAATCATTAATGATGGACATTTTGATTTTTCTCTAATAGCCCAATCTCAAGAGGCTATACTCGGTGATTATAATTCTATAGGTCACGTAGAGCATACTATTGAAATTCTTCTTCCCCCTCCTGAACATATCTGTTAGTTTTTCGTCACACCCATTTTTTTGTGTACTGAACTTTAAACAAGTTCACTAACTAACTAGTTTTCAATTTAAATTGAAAACGTAATTTTTATATTATATGTTCAAACATTTAAAAAGTGATTTACCAGCTAGTCTGGTCGTATTTTTTGTGGCGCTGCCGCTTTGCCTAGGCATTGCCCTTGCTAGCGGAGCACCATTGTTTTCTGGCTTAATTGCAGGTATTGTAGGTGGTATTGTAGTAGGCGCGTTAAGCGGTTCGAAAATTGGGGTAAGTGGTCCGGCAGCTGGTCTTGCTGCTATCGTTTTAACCGCCATCGGTACTTTAGGCGGCTTTGAAAATTTTCTTGTGGCCGTGGTTTTGGGCGGTGTGATCCAAATTGGTTTTGGAGTTCTGAAGGCAGGTATTATTGGCTATTATTTTCCCTCTTCCGTTATCAAAGGTATGCTTACGGGTATAGGGATTATTATAATTTTAAAGCAGATACCGCATTTTTTTGGATATGACGCTGAGGCGGAAGGTGCTGCCAGTTTTTTTTATGCTGATGGGGAAAATACCTTTTCCGCCATTCTGAATATATCGGACAACATCATCTTTGGGTCAATGATTATAGGTATAGTTGGCCTACTCGTCATTTTACTCTGGGATAATATTTTAGCCAAGAAAGCTAAATTCTTTAAAATTGTACAAGGTCCTTTGGTGGCAGTGGTCTTAGGAATTCTTTTTTACGTGCTCACAAAATCTAGTGATACTTTGGGCATCGAACAGTCTCATTTGGTCAGTGTGCCGGTTCCTGATGACGCCACCTCCTTTCTCAATCAGTTCAGTTTTCCTAATTTTTCGGTTATTACCAATCCGGAAATTTGGATTACGGCCTTTACCATTGCTTTGGTTGCGAGTTTAGAGACGCTCCTTTGTGTCGAAGCCACTGATAAATTAGATCCGCATAAAAATGTAACGCCCACGAACAGGGAATTATTGGCACAAGGCGCCGGAAACGTTATTTCAGGAATGATTGGCGGACTTCCGATTACACAGGTTATAGTACGTAGTTCCGCAAACATACAGTCAGGTGCAAGAACAAAAATGTCGGCCATAATACATGGTTTCTTATTATTAATTTCGGTCATTTTGATTCCTAATTTATTGAATATGATTCCCTTGTCGGTTTTGGCGGCCATCCTATTCGTTGTGGGCTATAAACTGGCAAAACCGGCACTTTTCAAAAAAATGTATGAATTGGGCTGGAAACAATCCATCCCCTTCGCCGTAACGGTTTTGGGCATTGTGTTTACCGACTTATTAACAGGAATCGGACTTGGCCTCGCTGTAGGTATTGTGGTTATCTTATTGAAAAGCTATCAGAACTCCCATTTTCTCCATATTGAGGATAAAAGCGATGGGAAGCATAAAATAAAAATGTCACTGGCAGAAGAAGTCACATTCTTTAATAAAGGCGCAATTCTCAAAGAACTCGAAAGTTTGCCAAGGGACACCTATTTGGAACTAGATCTTATCAAAACTAGATATTTAGATAACGATATTATCGAAATTCTGGATGATTTCTCCTTTAAGGCCAAAGAGAGAAACATTGATATAAAGCTTGTTTCAAAACGTGGTGTGGCAGAAAACCCCGATAATTTTTTCCAGTTCTTCAAAGAAAGGCCCAAATCTGATATAAGCTTAAGCTAAGAAATCATGAAAAAAAGAACATATAAAATAGTGGTACTGTCAGATTTGAACAATGTTACGGATAGGATGCTCAAAAATACGGTCAAGTTTGCCAAAATAATCCATGGTGAGATAACAATCTTCAATATAAAAAGACCCACTGAAATTGTGGACATTGATAATCAGTTGTCTGCCATGAGGTCTATTAATACTGAACATTCGGCAATCGACAGGCAATTAAGCGAACTGATAGCTCCAATTTCAAAGAGCCAAGAAATTGATATAAAATATTCGTTCGTTTTTGGAAATATAAAAGATGAAATCAGCAACTACATCAAAGAGCACTCCCCTGACATCATCGTCTTGGGAAGACGAAAATATAAGCCCTTGAGTTTCATTGGTGATGGTATCACGGAATTTGTGTTGGAAACCTTCGACGGACCGGTACTAATTGCTTCGGGTGAACATGACCTGGAGCCGGGAGAGAAATTGTCTTTTGGCGTTTTGAACGATTCGGGGCATTCCATGAATTTAGAATTCGCCGTAGATTTGATGTCGCATGTTCTAAAGCCGATCAAATCGTTTAAATTTGTTAAAAATTCGAATGCTTCAAAAAACAAAACACTTTCGCAAAACAAAGAGGTCATTGAATATGTTTTCGAATACAGTGATGGTGCGATAAACAGCCTTTCAAAGTATATATCGAAAAATAAGGTAGACTTGTTATATTTGAGAAGGGTAAGGAACGGTTCGGACGATGAAAGAGTCTTAAAGTTATCCGATATAGGGCACATCATCAATAAAACGAGCGCATCGGTTTTGGTTTCGGGAAAGTGAATGGGTTTAACATATCGGCGGCGATAAGGTCATTTTAAAGGTCAAGACAAGTTCTAATTATAAATCAAATAAATTAAATAACTATGATGAAAGCACATACAAGAGAAACACAGGCCGCCCTATCACCGGACTCCGCAATACAACTTTTAAAGGAAGGTAATGCAAGGTTTGTAGCGAACAAAAAAGCCGATCGTGACCTGTTGGAGCAGGTTGATGATACGGCATCAGGCCAATACCCTTTTGCCACCATATTGAGTTGCATCGATTCAAGGGTGTCCGCAGAGTTGATTTTCGACCAAGGAGTAGGCGACATTTTTAGCGCAAGGGTGGCGGGAAATGTTGTGAATGAAGATATTCTGGGTAGTATTGAATTTGCCTGTAAGCTTGCGGGCACAAAAGTAGTCGTTATTTTGGGCCATACGGCCTGTGGTGCGGTAAAAGGGGCCTGCGATGACGCGAAATTGGGCAATCTCACCTTGCTTCTCGATAAAATCAAACCTGCGGTCAAAGCCGTAAATGAGCCTTCTGACAAGAACCTCCGAAATTCAAAAAATTTGGACTTTGTCAATGCAGTAGCCGAGAAAAATGTACGTATGACCATTGAAAACACACGCTTGATGAGCCCTGTTCTTAAGGAAATGGAAGACAATGGGGAAGTAAAGATTGTTGGAGCGATGTACGATATCAAAAACGGAATGATTACCTTTATCTGATAAAGACAAGTTGATGTAGTATATTGTTTAAAAAAGCCAATTTTAAAATTGGCTTTTTTTGTTCCTCAAACGGTTATATATTTAAATTTTATAATTCAGGCATTGAAATGAAAAACCTATTTGCGAACCTAAGGGGCGACCTCTTTGGTGGAATTACCGCAGGTATCGTTGCCCTTCCCTTGGCACTTGCTTTCGGCGTAAGTTCGGGCATGGGTCCCAGCGCCGGACTCTACGGTGCTATTTTCATCAGTTTCTTCGCCGCCCTTTTCGGGGGTACGAACACTCAGATTTCGGGGCCTACCGCGCCGATGACCGCCGTAAGTATGGTGGTTATTGCCGGTATTGTAGCTGCTAATGATGGAAGTCTTGAAAAAGCCTTACCCGCTATACTGATCGTCTTTCTGTTGGCAGGGCTAATGCAGATCAGCCTCGGGTTGATGGGTATCGGTAAGTATATTCGGTATATTCCCTATCCCGTAGTTTCGGGCTTTATGACCGCTATCGGTGTTATCATTTTGGTAACTCAGATTTTGCCGGCCATTGGTTACTATCCAAAAGAAGATGAAGATTTTGTCAGCAAATACAAACCACAGGCCGAAGAAATCATTCTTGATAATATTTTAAAGGAAGAAGCAGGGGAAGGTATTTTAGTTTTAGAGAATTTTGAGGAGACCATAAAAAGGGCCAAGAAGATTACCGAAGATGATATGCTCAAAGAAGCCCAAACCTTGGCCAAGACGGAAGCATCGGGAGTCATAGGGGCCATCAAGGTTTTTCCCAGGGCATTAAAAAACGTCAATTGGCTCGAACTGATCTTGGCGTTGGCCACTATCATCATTATTTATGGTTTTAAACGGATAACCACTACGATTCCGAGTGCCCTGGTCGCCTTGGTAGTAGTCTCGGGAGTTGCCTATGGTTTCGGATTGAAGTATCGTCCCATCGAGCAGATACCTAGCGGATTTCCCATGCCCAATCTAGGTATATTTACTGAATTCGAGCTGGGTACGGTCAC
Source organism: Pricia sp. (assembly GCA_024635875.1). Classification (GTDB taxonomy): domain Bacteria; phylum Bacteroidota; class Bacteroidia; order Flavobacteriales; family Flavobacteriaceae; genus Pricia. The sequence continues at coordinate 22,379 of JAGXIC010000278.1, read as the reverse complement.
GCCCTACGTATTTACGGCGTTGACCCTGGCGCTTTTAGGGGCCATAGATTCACTATTGACCTCGGTCGTGGCCGATAACATGACCAAAACCAAGCACCAGCCCAATAAAGAACTGGTCGGGCAGGGTATCGGTAATAGTATCGCCGCGGTTTTCGGCGGCATACCCGGTGCCGGCGCAACGATCAGAACGGTGGTAAACATCAATGCAGGCGGTAAGAGCAAATTGTCGGGTATGATCGCCGGCGTGCTGCTATTGATTATTCTCTTGGCATTAGGCCCGGTCGCCTCGCAGATTCCCGCTGCCGTACTCGCCGGTATTTTGGTGACCGTAGGCATAGGGGTGATGGATTATAAGGGACTAAAAGCCATACCCAGTCTGCCCAAAGACATGAGCCTAGGCCCGATAAAATTCAGTTCCGAGGTCGTGATTATGCTGATTGTTTTGGTGCTCTCCTCGGTGTGGAATTTGGTTTATGCGGTAGGCGTAGGTCTGGTAATCGCCTCGTTGATGTTCATGAAAAAAATGGGCGACCTTACTGCTGAACGTTCCGACGTAAAAGCTTTGGATAAGGAAGATGGATGGGCCGATGAGTTAAATTTCCCCAAAAGGTTTAAGGAAGAGGTTTTTATCAAGCACATCAAAGGGCCGTTGTTCTTCGGGTCAACGAGTGAGTTTCAGCAATTGGCCGACCAGATTCCTAGAACGGCGTCAACGGTCATCATTCGCATGGACCGGATGCAGTACATGGATCAATCGGGCCTATACACCTTAGAAGATGTACTAATCGACCTGAAGAAATCAGGCATCAATGTGCTGCTGGTCGATGTGCTAAAACAACCGCGCTATATGATGGAGCGGGTAGATATGGTTCCCGATCTCATTCCCAAAGAACATATTTTCGATAATTTTACGGATTGCCTAAAGTGGATAGAGAACAACGTTAAGGATAAATATGCCACGGCAGCGCGAGAGGCTTGATTTTCTGCGTTTATGAACCGGTCATGATTTTCCCCCGGAGATCAGGGTTTACAAGTCAGGAAACGTTCATCAAAATAGACCTCAGATTTAATTTTTGTTGGGATTTCAAAACCTTATCTTTGCACTAAAATAAAAATGCATGGGTAAACTTCTGATCGTAGGCACCGTTGCCTTTGACGAAATCGAGACTCCTTTTGGTAAAACCGATAGAATACTGGGCGGTGCCGCTACCTTTATCGGTCTGGCCGCGTCACAGTTTGAAGTCGACTCGGCCATCGTCTCCATTGTCGGCGATGACCTTCCTGAAGCCTATTTAGACCTGCTCAGAAATAGGAACATCGATTTATCGGGCCTTGAGATTGTCAAGGGCGGCAAAACGTTTTATTGGAAAGGTAAATACCATAACGATTTAAATTCTAGGGATACCCTGGTTACGGAACTCAATACATTGGCCGATTTCAATCCCATAGTCCCTGATAATTTTAAGGATGCCGACCTGGTTATGTTGGGTAATTTGCATCCCTCGGTTCAGATGAGTGTCATCGAACAAATGAAAGCTACCCCCAAGTTGATTGTCCTTGACACCATGAATTTTTGGATGGACCATGCCCTTGAAGAACTAAAGCAGGTCATAAAACATATCGATGTCATCACAATAAACGATGAAGAGGCCCGGCAACTTACGGAAGAATACTCGCTGGTCAAGGCTGCGGAGGAAATACAAAAAATGGGACCTAAATATGTTGTTATAAAAAAAGGGGAACACGGTGCCTTGCTGTTCCATAACGAAAAAGTATTCTTTGCTCCCGCCCTGCCTTTAGAGGAAGTGTTTGATCCAACAGGTGCCGGTGACACTATCGCCGGTGGATTTACAGGTTATTTAGCGGCCACCGACACTATTTCGTTCGAAAACTTGAAAAATGCCGTCATCCATGGCTCCAATCTAGCCTCGTTCTGTGTAGAGCGTTTCGGCACAAAACGGATGCAAGACCTGAAAAGGGAAGAAGTCAACCAACGCCTACATCAGTTCAAGACCTTGACCCAATTTGATATAGAATTAAAATAGATATAAAACCTGCCCCAAAATTTGGGGCTTTTTTAACCCGCAAAGCGAAATGAGCGACGCTATTAAACACGAATGTGGTATTTCTTTGATCCGGTTGTTGAAACCCTTGGAATATTATAAGGAAAAATACGGTACGGCCTTCTACGGCGTAAACAAGATGTACCTGATGATGGAAAAGCAGCACAACCGTGGTCAGGACGGTGCCGGTTTTGCCAGTATCAAATTGGATATGAAGGCCGGCGAGCGCTACATGAGCCGGGTACGCTCCGTGGCACAACAGCCCATTCAGGACATTTTCGACCAAATCAATGACCGTATCAATACAACGCTGTTGGCCCATCCGGAATATGCTGACAACGTCGCCATGCAGAAAAGGCATATTCCCTATATCGGGGAGGTGCTGTTGGGGCACGTGCGCTATGGTACCTTCGGGAAAAATAGTATCGAGAACGTACACCCGTTCCTAAGGCAGAACAACTGGATGCACCGGAACCTGATCATCGCCGGAAACTTCAACATGACCAATGTAAACGAGCTGTTCGACAACCTGATTCAATTAGGGCAGCACCCCAAGGAAATGGCGGATACGGTCACCGTGATGGAAAAAATAGGTCATTTTTTAGATGATGCCGTTGCCAAGCTCTACAAACAGATAAAAAAGGAAGGATATACCAAACAGGAAGCTTCGCCCTTGATCGCGGAAAGATTAAAGGTGCATAAGATTTTAAGAAGGGCGGCCAAAAACTGGGATGGTGGCTATGCCATGGCCGGACTGCTAGGTCATGGTGACGCCTTCGTATTGCGGGATCCAGCTGGTATCCGTCCGGTCTACTATTACCAAGACGATGAAGTAGTCGCCATTGCTTCCGAACGACCGGCCATACAGACCGTGTTCAACGTGCCTTACGAAAAGGTTATGGAACTGGATCCGGGGCATGCCATCATTGTAGAAAAGAATGGAAAAACATCCTTAAAAGAAATCTTGTCCCCGGTAGAACGAAAGGCCTGTTCTTTCGAGCGCATCTATTTTTCACGGGGCAGTGACAAGGAAATATATCAGGAACGTAAAATGTTGGGGAAACTTCTTTTTCCCCAGATATTGACATCCATAGAAAACGACATTAAACACACGGTATTTTCCTATATTCCCAATACGGCCGAAACCTCTTTTTTCGGTATGGTGAAAGAGGCGCAGAATTATCTTAATAAGAGAAAGGAAGAACAGATTCTTTCCATAGGAACAAAAATTACCAGCGAGCAGCTACATGAAATTCTGGAAGTACGCCCCCGTATCGAAAAAGTGGCCATAAAGGATGCCAAGTTGCGCACCTTCATTACGCAAGACAGCAGCAGGGACGATTTGGTGGCACATGTTTACGATATCTCGTACGGATCCGTCGATAAGGGCGATAATTTGGTCATCATAGATGACAGCATAGTTCGTGGCACCACGCTGAAAAAGAGTATTCTCCGCATTTTGGACCGACTATCGCCGAAAAAAATAATCGTAGTCTCTTCGGCCCCACAGATACGTTATCCCGACTGCTATGGTATCGACATGGCCAAGCTAGAAGATTTTATTGCCTTCAAGGCGGGGTTGGCCCTGCATCAAGAACGCTTGACCATGAACGTGGTAGACGATATCTATGACAAATGCATGGCACAGGCCCATTCAAGGGATGTCGATGTCATTAACTACGTCAAGGATTTCTATGCGCCATTTACCGCTCAGGAAATTTCCCAAAAAATCGGGGAATTATTGAGTCCCGATGACATTAATGCCGAGGTACAGATTATTTATCAGACGATAGAAAATTTGCATCAGGCCTGCCCAAAAAACCTTGGGGACTGGTATTTTACGGGAAATTATCCCACTCCTGGAGGGAATCGAGTGGTCAACAGAGCCTTTATCAATTTTTACGAGGGCAAGAACGAACGGGCGTATTGAACCGCTTCAATGTGCCTACCGCTGGGTTCCCATCGATGATCTACATGTATATATGCATTTCATCGATAATTTACGTTTTATATCGTCTTTTCGGCGCTTTAACGACATTCTCAAAGTAAATTTGAGCTTACCATAGCATAAGTAGGTTAAGTTCATGGTAAGATTTGGGGCAAAAAAGGTGGAGACTTCTCCACCTTTTTTATTGAATAAAACCCCGGGCTATCACTTTACCGTAGAGCGCAGTCTAATTATATTTGACAATAGCTTGTCAGAATTGATTCCCAGCACTTCATCCCATTTTCATCCCCTTCAACAAATAAAATTTCTACCGTACATCTTCTGCCATACATTTGTCTCACCATAGCATAAGTAGGTTAAGTTCATGGTAAGATTTGGGGAAAAGGCGGAGCAATTTGCTCCGCCTTTTTATTTTGTATAAGGACAGTTTTTTGTCACCCGCCATCGGGCGCGGTCTCTAATTTAGAGTTCCATCTTGCCATATAAATAAATCTCTCCCTCTCTAAAAAATATTAAAAGCTAAAAAATCTTCTAATTGTTTTAGCGCACTCCGAACCAAACCTGTTTGATTCTTGCATTTCAACCGAAGAAACTGCTGTTCATCTAAAACCTTTTTTAAACCACCAACCTTGCTGTATTTTTGGAGAACCATAGCATAAGTAGGTTAAGTTCATGGTAAGATTTGGGGAAAAGGCGGAGCAATTGTTCCGCCTTTTTATTTGTCCAAAACCCAATAAAAGGAAAGGATATCCCCAATTAGAACTGAGATTTACCCCAAATTCTAATAAAAAAAACCATAAATTTTAAGAAAATTTCTTTTTTATTCGTTTCAATACTAGTATTTTTACCTTGCCATAGCATAAGTAGGTTAAGTTTATGGTAAGATTTGGGACGAAAAGGGTGGAGACTTCTCCGCCCTTTTCTATTTTAAACGGATTTCATTTTATAATTGCCAACGGCAGATTACAAAATGGCTGGTCGAATCAACCCATCGGATTTAAACGGCTTAACCCTGCTGCAGGGCAGCGGGTCTGTCAATGGCATACAAGCTGATGCAATGCGATTGAAACTTAAAACGTATTGGTCAATAAAAAAGCTCGGAACCATTTTTGGTTCCGAGCTTTACAGTTTAAAACAATACTTAACGTTTACTTGCCGTCGGCATATCGCTTCGCTACTTCATCCCAATTGATTACGTTGAAAAACGCACCGATATATTCAGGTCTTTTATTCTGATAGTTGAGATAATAGGCATGCTCCCATACGTCAAGTCCCAAAATCGGATGACCGCCACAACCGGTATCCGGCATTAACGGACTATCTTGATTGGGGGTGGAACAGATTTCCACTTTTCCACCTTTGTGCACACACAACCAAGCCCAGCCTGATCCAAATCGTGAACCTGCAGCGTCGCTAAACTTCTCTTTGAAACTGTCAAAAGAACCAAAAGCAGCATCTATAGCTTTGGCAACCTCCCCGGAGGGTTTACCTCCGCCGTCTGGAGACATTATTTTCCAGAATAGCGAGTGATTATAAAACCCGCCGCCGTTATTACGAACGGCCGTCTTCGACATATCTAAATTTTTGAGGATATCCTCAATCTTCTTCCCCTCCAAATCTGTACCTTTAATGGCCGCGTTTAGTTTACTGGTGTAGCCCGCATGATGTTTATCATGATGTATTTCCATGGTGCGGGCATCGATATTGGGTTCCAATGCATCAAATGGATAGGGTAATTTTGGTAGATCAAAAGCCATATTATAGTGTTTTTAGATTAATAATTTTTACTTCGCAACATTCATAATGTTACATAGCTAATATACATTTTTTAACAAGTAAAATCCCCTAATTATTTGTTAAGAACACCAATAGAATCCGTATTTTGCGTAAAAAAGCACTTGCAAGACACACCCTTCAAGATATACAATGCCTCTGCCGGTTCGGGCAAGACCCATACCCTTACCAAGGCCTATCTGAAAATCGCCCTTTCTTCTGCCGGGCGATTCAAGAAAATACTGGCCATTACCTTCACAAACAAAGCGGTAAACGAGATGAAACATCGTATACTCGACAGTCTGTACCAATTCAGCAAAATTGAAGATTCACAGGTTACCCCGCCATTGTTTATCGACCTAATGAATGAACTACAGGTTGACGTACAAGAACTTCGCCAGCGGTCACGAACAACACTCAAGGAAATTCTGCACAACTATGCCTTTTTTGATATCTCGACCATTGACCGATTCACGCACCGCCTGATTCGCACTTTTGCCAAAGACCTGAAATTACCGCAAAACTTCGAGGTGGTTCTCGATACCGATCTTTTGTTGGATGAAGCGGTCGCAAGACTGGTCTACAAAGCGGGTACGGACAAAAAACTGACGAAAGTGCTCTTGGATTTTGCTCTTGAAAAAATAGAGGATGATAAAAGTTGGGACATCGGCTTCGACCTTTTTAACATCGGGAAACTGCTGTTTAACGAAACCCACGCCCAGCATCTCGACAAGCTGAAGGATAAAGGGATTGATGACTTTTTGGAATTGAAGGGGACACTTCACAAAAGGGCGTCGGCACTAAAGGAAAAGTTGGTGGAGACCGCTTCACAGACATTGCGTTTGATAGAGGGAGAGGGATTGGAGCCATCCGACTTTACAGGAAGTTATTTTCCAAAGTTCCTGATAAAAATTGCAGAAGGGGATTTGAACATGGATTTTACCGCCGGGTGGAAGCAAAATTTTGAAACCAAAACCCTGTACAACAAATCCGCATCCGAAAATATAAAGGCGGCGCTTGACAGACTACATCTGGAATTCACGGCTGTTTTTACGGCTCTGCAAACGGGGTATTACGATTTGGCCTTCCTGAAGAATGCTTACAACAACATCGTACCGCTAACCGTACTAAATGCCATCCAAATAGAGGTGAAAGCCTTGCTGACCGAGAACGACCAACTTTCAATTTCAGAATTCAATACTTTAATATCCAAAGAGATAAAAAATCAGCCAGCGCCCTTCATTTATGAACGTCTCGGCGAGAAATACCGACACTATTTTGTCGACGAATTTCAGGACACCTCCACCCTACAATGGAACAATCTGGTGCCCTTGATCGGCAATGCCCTCGAAAGTGAGGACATGCAGGGCCGCCGGGGTTCTTTGTTTCTGGTGGGCGATGCCAAACAGGCCATTTATCGCTGGCGGGGCGGTAGGGCCGAGCAATTTGTAAGCCTGGCGAATGCCGTTGAGAATCCATTTGTAGCCACCCCTAAAACCGAGGTGCTGCCCGTTAATTACCGAAGCCACGAAGAGGTCATTAAATTTAATAACGATTTTTTCACCGCCACCAGTCCGTTTTTGAAAAACCAACTGTATAACAGCCTATTTATCGAGGGCAATCGGCAAGGGTACACTGCCAAAAAAGGCGGAACGGTACAGCTGACCTTTATAGAAAAAGATGAAGTCGAGGATAAGAACACGCGCTATTGTGAAGAAGTACTAAAAACCATCCAATCGGTGACCGCAAAAAACTACGGCTATGATTCCGTTTGTATCCTGGTCAGGGGAAAAAAGGAAGGGGTGGTATTGGCCGATTTCTTGGCGCATCAAGAGATTCCTACCATTTCCTCAGAAAGTCTTCTGCTGCACAGTAGCGATAAAGTGCGTTTTTTAGTCAATGTGCTGGCCTATAGTGAGGATGCAAAGAATTTGGATGTCGCCTATGGGATGCTATCCTTTTTATCGGCTGAAAAGAAAAATCGGCATCCTTTTATATTCGATAACCTTCGTCAGGTAGCAAAACTCTTTAACGCCGATTACGGTTTTGATCTGGACGTTCTCAAACGGATTTCCGTTTACGATGGTTTGGAACTAGCCATAAAACAGTTTGACCTGGCACCCAAATCGGATGCCTACATTACGTATTTTATGGATGTGGTACTGGAAGTCGAGCAAAAGGAGGGTACTGGAATACAAGCCTTTTTATCCCATTGGGAAAAGAAAAAAGACAGGTTGGGCATTTCCGCCCCCGATAATATTGAGGCGGTACGTATTATGACCATCCATAAGGCCAAAGGGCTGGAATTTCCCATCGTTATTTTTCCATTCGCGAACGAGAATATCTACAAGCGCATGGATAAAAAGCTGTGGTTGCCCATTGATGCCGACGCCTTTAACGGTTTCGAGGAAGTATTGATCAACGAAAAAAAGGAGGTTGAAAATTATGGCGAGGTGGCGGCCGATTTATATTACGAAGAAGAGCATAAAATGGAACTTGATGCGCTTAACGTACTTTACGTAGCGCTGACCCGTGCCGAAAAGGCATTGTACGTTATCAGCGAAAAAGACCTGACGAAAAAAGGGGAACATAAAACGGACCTGTATTCTGGACTGTTTATCGACTATCTGAAAAAAAAGGGGATTTGGAAGGATGAAGAGCGTACCTATAGTTTTGGTACTTTGAATGAAAATACCGGTATCCCTAGCGTTACATCCCACGAAAATATTGCCTATCGCTATACATATAAAAATAGACCTGGATTTCGTATTTTGACCAAATCGGGAATGCTTTGGGATACGGGAAGGGAACAGGCTATTTCAAAAGGGAATTTGATACATTATGTATTGGGACTTATAGAAACCGAAAAAGATGTTGATGCCGCTTTTGAAAGCCTTAACAGAAGCGGTGATTTGGATAACAATGACATCGAAAGCGTCAAGAAAAGTATTGGGCAGGTGCTACACCATCCGGAATTATCTATATACTTTCAAAAAGGAAAAACAGTCAGGAACGAGAAGGATATCATTACCGAAAGCGGACGCATTTTAAGGCCCGACAAAATTGTCTTGCAAGGAAATAATGCAAGCCTTCTCGATTACAAAACGGGTGGTCACGACCCAAAGTACAAAGCACAGCTTTACACCTATTCCGATGCCTTGGAAGCCATGGGTTACCAAGTCAAGAATCGATTGATCGTTTACATCAACGATACGGTTACGGTTGAAAAGGTGTAATTTTCAACTGTATTACTCATTACCTTGGGCTTCACCTGTGAACTTAAGCATAAATTTAAAAGTATGGTAAAAAACATCAGATTTTCAAACCTGGATAGAAAGAAAACCATCAAAACCCTTTCCGAAACTGAATATGACCTTGTGGTTATCGGTGGCGGAATCACGGGTGGCGGTATAGCATTAGACGCCGCTTCCCGCGGATTGAAAGTGGCCTTGGTCGAAAAAGGGGATTTTGCGTCGGGTACGAGCAGCAAATCCACCAAACTGATTCATGGGGGATTGCGGTATCTGAAACAGTTCGACTTTTGGCTGGTAAAAGAAGTAGGTTCCGAACGGGCCATTGTACATAAACTGGCCCCACATCTGGTGCTTCCGGAGAAAATGTTGTTGCCCTTAATCGAGAACGGCTCGTACGGTAAGTGGTTGACATCCATCGGTTTGAAGGTCTATGATATTCTGGCTCAGGTCGAAGGTGAGGACAAGAGGAAAATGTTGGACAAAAAGGAGGCCCTAAAATTGGAGCCCTTACTGCCCAAAAAGATATTGAAAGGAGCAGGCTATTATGCTGAATACCGCACCGACGATGCACGGTTGACCATCGAGAATATCAAGACCAGCCTTACATACGGGGCACAAGCACTCAATTATGCCGCTGTTGAAGATTTTATCTATGAGGATGATAAAGTGGCGGGCGTCACTATTAAAGATATGCTATTAAATAAAACCTTCGGTATAAAATCAAAATTTGTCATTAGTGCCGCTGGACCCTGGGTCGACGAGCTGCGGAGCACCAATAACTCCAAAAAGGGGAAGCAATTGCATTTGACCAAGGGTGTGCACCTAGTGTTCCCAAAGGAAAAACTACCTATAAAACAGTCGGTATATTTTGACGTGCCCGATGGGCGGATGATGTTCGCCATACCCCGCGGTAAGGTAACCTATGTTGGCACGACCGACACGAATTTCAATAAGGACAAGGATGATGTACGTACTGATTTGGCGGATGCCATCTACCTGATTTCTGCGGTCAACAATATGTTTCCCAAGATTGATTTAGAAATGGAAGACATCATATCTTCTTGGGCCGGACTCCGCCCCCTGATTCACGAAGAGGGTAAGTCGGCTTCCGAACTATCAAGAAAGGATGAAATTTTCACCTCCGACACAGGACTCATAAGCATCGCCGGCGGAAAACTAACAGGGTATCGCAAAATGGCCGAAAGGGTAGTAGACCGTATCGCCAAGCAAATGGAAGAAGACGGGAAAAATGATTTAAAAGAATGCTTTACAGAAGAAATACCTCTATGTGGTAACGACGGTTTCAAGAAATTCAAACACGTTACCAAATATATTACGGAAGTATACGATCGAATGAAACCGGATGGGTTCAACGAATACGACGCTTGGGCCTTGGTCACACGTTACGGAAAACAGACCGAAACTATATTAAAGACCTACGAAACCCTTAAAGATACCGATACAGATGAACGTTTAATCAAAGCCGAACTCCATTTCTGTATTGATTTTGAAATGGTTCAAAATCCAATGGACTTCTTTATTCGAAGAACGGGCAGGTTGTATTTTGATATCGATAGCATCCGTACTTTAATGGAACCTGTTTTGGAAGAATTCAAAGCGATTTACAAGGTTGATGATGCCCAGGTTTTGGTGTGGCGTGAAATTTTACAGGCTGAACTGGAAGAGCACTCTAACTTTTCATTGGATCGGTTGTAATCAAGCAGTATTTGCGTTTGGCTCCTCCCAATTTCGGAATCAATCCAACTCCTCTGTCAAATCCAAGAAAACCCTTTTGGCATTCTTTCCCTCGTACAAAACAGCGTAAACCGCATCGATAATAGGTGTTCTTGCTTTCTTTTCGAAATCCGACTTAATCTTAAAGGCACTTTTGGCGGCATAATAGCCTTCCGCTACCATGCTCATTTCCATCTGGGCACTTTTTACGGTATAGCCTTTGCCGATCATATTGCCGAACATGCGGTTACGGCTAAACGTAGAATAGCCTGTAACCAATAGGTCGCCCAAGTAGGCGGAGTTGTTGATATTCCGGTCGATTTTGTGGATACGCTTGGTAAACCGCTTCATTTCGCGAATGGCATTGCTCATAAGAACCGCTTGGAAATTATCGCCATAGCCCAAACCATGGGCGATGCCGGCGGCAATAGCATAAATGTTCTTGAGCATAGCCGCATATTCGGCACCAATAATGTCTTCGGTAACTTTGGTCTTGATATAATCGCTACTGAGGTTTTTGGCCACATATGCTGCCTTTTCAGCGTCTGCACAGGCTATTGTTAGGTACGAAAGTCGCTCCAACGCTACCTCTTCGGCATGGCAGGGTCCGGTAATGACCCCGATGTTTTCAAAAGGGATACCGTATTCTCTATGAAAGTGTTTCCCGACAATCATTCCCGATTCGGGAACTATTCCTTTTATAGCCGAAAAAATAACTTTGTCCTTAATGTCAACGGTCAATTTTTCGAGTTCGCCGCCCAAAAAGGCCGATGGCACGGCAAAGATTAATATATCCGCCTTGCCAACAGCGACATTGATATCATCGGTTAAATCGAGTTTATTGGTATCGAAGGTAACCGAGGTCAGATAATTGGGATTGTGTTTTTGGATATTGATAAAACCTACCGCATCGGAGTTCCGCATGTACCAGCCTACTTTTTTTTGATTGACACAGAGCATTTTGACAATGGCAGTTGCCCAGCTTCCGCCACCTATTACAGCGAATTTCATTGATTTCATCATAGCCATCCGATTTGATGTCCAAATGTACTCAAATTATTAGGCAAAGATATTTTTTGTGGTTTCAAGTGCGTATTCGATGAAATGCCTGAAATTTTAACGTGCACTTCATACGTACGGGGCAATATTTCGAAATAGTCGACGTTAATATTAGAAGAACAATCGGATAATACTTCTGCGGTCAAATAAAGCAGATAAAACGTTTTTGGTTGGTTATTTAGTTAGAGACCGCCCTGGCTTAAAAAGTTGGGGCGGTTTTATTTTGAAGCATTATAAAAAAGCTATTTTAAAAAGTCTTGCCAACTATTGCAGTCCCTTTCCGCCTTGATTTATTCCTAAAGACCACTAATTTCAAACTTGCCCTAAATCTTTTGAAAAATCCGGATACTGGGATTCATTCCCCAACATCTTCCAGTATAACCGCATCGATCGAAATATCTTCGGTTGTATGCAAAACGGATATATCGCCGGTAGTCTCAAAAATGACCGCTTTAACCTCTGAAAGTTGCAATACATTGGCCTCCCGTAATTTTCCCATCAGATCGGCTCGGCTAACCAAGGCCTTTTTCAGGTTTTCCTCAAAAATTTTCCCATCCTTCATCAAAAGAATGGGTGTATTGGTCATCATTTTTTCGACACTGTCCGAAGACGACAGAATCTTGGCGAAGAGTACTTGCAAAAAAGCCAAAACGGCCAAGGAAATAAATGCGGGCATCAAATTCGATACCGGTTTGTTGACGGCATCCGCTAAAATTGAACCCATAGCGATGGTTACCGCAAAATCGAAACTTGTCATCTTTGCAAAGGTTCGTTTGCCGGCGACCCGGGTAATCAACATGATGTATAAATAGATACATAGCGCCGCTACGCACATCTGTACGATAGTCCAAGGTTTTAACGAGGTAAAGATTTCCATATTGTTTTTTTTAGCTTGATAGAATTGACTTTCGGAAATGCTTCATCCAGGTTTTGTAATTTGTAATTTGTTATTTATTGCTTCACCAACTCCAAGGTCTGCACTTGATTTTTACCGTCGGTCGACTTCCATTTTTGGCTTTTGCCCTTGTTTTCTAGATAAATCCATGTTTTGGAAATATCCGAATCCTCACTTTCAATAGTGATGTAATTTTCTGTTGCCGACCATTTAAAAGGAGTGCTGTCGTCCTTCTCAACCCCGAGCACGGTATAGTTCATTTCTTTTTGGCCGGTACCATCTGTATCAAAGGAAATTGAACCGGCATTCTGTACCGAAGTTCCCTTGCCCCCGGGGCTTATGTCCTCATACTTCTGAACAGTCCACGTACCGACCAAACGGTGGGCACAAGACGACAACAAGAATACTGCTGTAATGGATAAAAGATGCAATAATTTGAATTTCATGGATAGTATATTTGCGGTAAAATAACAGGTTTATTTGGCTATATCTGCCTTGAAAGGCCATTTTTCTAGTCCTAACGGTGAAACGTACCTATTTATTGGAATTAGATTCAACGAAATTACGTAATTTAAGAGGATATAATATACGACTATGGATTCGAAGTACAAGGCGGAAATGGCCAACAAGGCCCATGAGGAAATCCCCGGAAATCCTTCAACTGCCACAAGCAGCAAACAAAAACTGAACGACCGGAGCGATGGGAAACCCTTGCGGGTCTTGAGCGAAGAAGATTGGAAGTTTTGGAAACACAACGGATACATAGTCGTAAAAAACGCCGTGCCCAAAGAACAGGCACGGGCCACGGCGGATTTTATCTGGGAATTTGACGAAAAGGATCCCAATGATCGCCAAACTTGGTATGCTCCCTCCCGTGCCGAAATGAAAATGAAGGAACTGACAGGTACCGGCATGGTGGAGGTCTACAATCACCAGCATCTTTGGAACAACCGACAAATGCCTCGTGTGTACAATGCCTTTGTCGATGTATGGGGCACCGAAAAACTTTGGGTGACCATCGACAGGGCGAATCTCAATTTTCCATTGCCGTCCGGAAGTGATAAAAAGGGATTCATTCATTGGGATTATGATCCCGAGACCCGACCACAGAACGTACAGGGCGTTTTGGCGCTCGCCGCCCAGACCGATGAGAATATGGGTGGTTTTCAGTGCATTCCGTGGCTTTATCGTAATTACGATACCTGGAAGCTTACCCAACCTGATGACCGCGACCGTTTTCAACCCGATATTTCGGACGTACAGGATAAGATTGTTAAAGTAAAAATGGAAGCGGGCGATCTGCTCATTTTCAATAGTACCGAGCCCCATGGCATCCGCCCGAACAAGTCTAAGGATAAAGTCCGTATTGCGCAATATATTTCCATGATGCCCGCCGAAGAGGATAATGAAGAACTGCGGCAATGGCGAATCAAGTCTTGGAAGCAACGTATCGCACCTGAAGGCTATGCCTTTCCCGGCGACCCTAGGCATTGGGAACAGGAGAAATACGACACCGCCGAACTGACCGAGTTGGGAGAGAAGTTGTTGGGCTTGAGAAATTGGTAAAATAATAAGCCGTATTTTTGCCCGCTCAAAAAACCGGCCCCGTGAAAAAATACCTCAACCTCTTTGACTTTAGACAAAAAGTCGATTATAAAACGGAAATCCTATCCGGACTTACCGTAGCGCTTGCGTTAGTGCCGGAGGCCATCGCCTTTGCCCTGATTCCCGGTTTCTCTCCCCTAACCGGATTGTATGCCGCTTTCGTACTCTGCCTGATTACCTCGATTTTCGGTGGGCGTCCCGGAATGATTTCCGGGGCAACGGGGGCCGTAGCCGTCATCTTTATCGGCCTGATTTTGGAGCTCAAACGTAATTTCCCCGGTATCGAACCGGAAACTATATTAAATTATGTCTTCGCCACGGTAATCGTAGCCGGCGCCCTGCAAATCGCAGCAGGCTTGCTCCGTTTGGGAAAATTCATCCGTTTGGTCCCACAACCCGTGATGTTCGGCTTCGTAAACGGTTTGGCCATCATCATTTTTATGGCCCAATTCCCTAATTTCTATCAAAAAGGAACCGAAAACCTGTTGCCTACAGGTCCATTTTTGACCATGCTCGGCCTCGCCCTATTGACCATGCTGATCATTTGGGGCTTGCCGAAACTAACAAAAGCTGTGCCGTCATCATTGGTGGCCATTGTGGTAGTTTCGGCTATTGTAATCGGCTTTAGTGTCGACACCCTGACCGTTGCCGGTATTATGGGCGAAGGGGAAACCATAAAAGGCGGATTTCCGCCGCTTTCTATTCCACAGATACCTGTAAACTTTGAATCTTTCAAGATTATTTTTCCCTATGCGGCCATCGTAGCGGGGGTAGGTTTGATCGAAAGCCTTTTGACGCTGAACATTATCGACGAGATTACGGAAACACGTGGTAGCGGGAACCGAGAATGTGTTGCCCAAGGCACGGCAAATATCTTTTCCGGTTTTCTTTCGGGAATGGGCGGTTGCGCCATGATCGGCCAGAGTCTGATTAACGTTTCCGCAGGGGCCCGTGCCCGTCTGTCGGGTATAACGGCAGCGGTCATGCTGCTGGTTTTTATTATGTTCGGCTCTAGTTTGATAGAGCGTTTGCCTATGGCCGCTTTGGTCGGACTGATGTTTATGGTCGCCATCGGCACCTTTGAATGGGCAAGCTTTAAGACGTTTCGAAAAATGCCAAACTCCGATGTGGTGGTCATGGTTTTGGTCACCCTGATTACGGCGATTACCCATAATCTAGCTATTGCCGTGCTATTGGGGGTCATAATTTCAGCGCTGGCCTATTCTTGGGAAAATGCCAAACGGATTCGCGCCCGAAAACGTATCGATGAAAACGGCATTAAGCATTATGAAATATATGGTCCTTTGTTCTTTGGTTCGACCACCCTTTTCAGTGAAAAGTTCGACGTGCAGAACGACCCCGATGAAGTTATCATCGACTTTCGGGAAAGTCGCGTTGCCGACATGTCGGGCATCGAGGCCCTGAATAAGATTACCGAGCGCTACGCCAAGGTCGGAAAAAAAATACACCTTCGGCATTTGAGCAAAGACTGCATCCGCCTTCTCGAAAATGCCAATGAAATTATCGACGTGAACGTACTTGAAGACCCTACATATAAGGTAATGGTTGACAATGTGAAGACGAAAGAAAAGGAAACCAAAAATCCTTTTAATGTTTGGGGGCTTTAAAGCTACTGCAAGATAATTAGTTTTTTCTAAGTTAAAACTTTGGTGACGGGTTCGATTTAGGTTTGTTTTTACGGGGGACGAGGGTCGGACCGTATCGTTAGCCTGGACAAGGACTACGTCCGCCCCATCGTACGCGGAAAAGAGACCAGGGCTGTGGAGTTCATTGCCCATAGGTTCTATGCCTGCTGCACAAGTTAGTCAAAAAATGGGGTTTTCGATCTTGCCGATCGGGAAAGGGATCGTACCTTAAGGTATGCAGGGAAAAAAGCCGTACCGGGAAAAGCCCTTGAACGATTTCCAGCTGAGCGAGCGAGTGCCGGAACACAATTTCTACCGTCGGTTAAAGCATGGCATCGACTATCCCGTGAACATCACCGGATAACAGCACTTTTTAATACTTTCTTTTCGAAGCTTACAACGTCCGTAAGTACTCGGCAACTTGTCGCGTTTCGTCTTCGGATAAATTTTGATTCAACATAATGGCATTGTTGTACTCCTTTAACAATGCCTTTGCAATAGGGTCTTCCTTGAGCATTTTGTCGGGACCGATAATCATGTTCATCACCCAGGCCGGATTTCTTCTTTCGTAGACGCCTTTAAGGGCAGGGCCTATCATACGTTTTTCGGCCATATGGCACGCGGTGCATATGGCTTTGTACTTGGCCTCGCCGGCGGAAGCCAGTTCTTGGTTGATGTCGCTGTTAAAGGAAATATCCTTGAACGGGCCGACGCCCTCATTTTCCATATCTACGGGTACGCCTTCCGCTTGGACTTCGGTCGCTTTGTCGACGGTTTTGGTACGGTTCATTTCAAAACCTTCTTTCTTTTCTTCCTTTTTCGATTCGCCGCAGCCGATAAACAATCCGCACAAGGCAAATACTACCAGTATTTTTTTCATTTATGTTAAATTTTGCGTCGAACAAATTTCGACATCTTTATTATTTAAGCCACTAATATAATGAATCATAAAATCTAAATAACCTCTTCCAGAAATTTTATTGCCCTTTTTTCGGAATAATAGCGATTTTTTGAGTCAATGAATCCGACATGACCGCCAAATCTCGGAGTTTCCAGATGTAGCGCTCCGTTTTCTTTAGCTTCGCTATACGGATAGCATTCCGGCCCCAAAAAGGAATCGTTCGTTGCGCTTATGATTAGCGAGGGCACACGAACGTTCGCTAAAAATTGTCGGCAACTGCATTGTTCGTAATAATCCAGTGCATCTTTGAAACCGTGTGCAGGTGCCGTATAGATGTCGTCGAAGTCTTTTAGGTTCTTGATGCCCTTAATCTCCGAACTTGAAATGCGGTCGGGGAAAAGGGGCAGTTTCAGTCGTAGTTTATCGACCAAATGTTTCCGGAATCGTAAGGCATAGGCGTAATTTTTAGGTTCCAACAGTTCTTTTAACGAGCTGTACAAATTGCAGGGCGGCGATACTGCGATGACCGCCTTAATTTGTTCGTGAACATTTCGAGGTTCCCCGACGTATTTCAGCGCCATATTTCCGCCCAGACTGACGCCCTTGATATAGATTTCCTTATAATTTTTGATTTGGATAATATGCTGCACAACGGCATCCAAATCTTCGGTAGCCCCTGAATGGTACGAACGGTACAGCAGATTGGTCTCGCCACTGCAGCCCCGAAAATTGACCGCACAGGTATCGATGCCCGCTTCGTTAAAGGCCTTGGCGCTTCCTGTGATGTAGGGGCGCTGGGCATTGCCTTCAAGACCGTGCAACAGAATGGCAACTTTTTCGGAAGGATGCTCCGCGAAGCTCCAATCCAGATCCATAAAATCGCCGTCGGTTAGTTCTAGCCGTTCGCGTTCTTGATCGAGCCCATCGACCTTCCTGAACAACCCGGAATAGATAGTGGATAGATGGCCGTATCTAAGATATAGCGGTGGCCGGTAGTTCGAAGAAAGTAACGGCATCAGTACAGAATATTATCCTTCGGCAGCACTGGATCTGGCAGTTCCTCTTCGTCCAGCATATCTCGAAGGTCGATTTCAATGGTCCGGCAAAGTGCGGTCATCGGCACATCGTTGATACGGCCCTCGAAGGGATCTTCGCTGTTATCGCCTATAATTTCCATAGTACTGAAAATCCAAGATATCAATACGGAAAACGGAATCATTAAAAACACATACCAATCGGCAATTTTTGCGGGCCCGGTCGCCGCGTCATCCTCAAAAACATCCAATAGGCCAAACGGTAGAAGTAAAACGAAAATCCAAGTAAACACTTTTGAGAAATAGCCATATTGTCTTGGAAAAGGGGTATTCTTAATACGTTCGCACATGCCCTGTAAGTTATAGAACTCCTCTAGAACGGAGTGTAGCTGGTCTTCCTGAAAACCGTCGATGACTTGCTTTTCCTTTAACCTACAAATATCCAACGCCTGATTTTTGACCAAATGTGTGGCGGGGTTTACGCGCTTTTTCAAATCGCTGAACTCGCGCTTACTAACATAGTTATAGGCTTCGTTGCACGAGATGTTGCGTTCGTCGTGTTTGTCGAACACCTTTTCTACCATCCGATTTTCTTTCAGGGCCCATGGCTTGGGCTGACGTAGCTGCACCCGCAACGCATTGATCCAGGCGATGTGGCGGTGGATCATTTGGGTCTGCATCTTTTTATCGTATTCGGATTCATCCGACCTTACAAAACTTAAGACCTGAATGGCCCAAGTGCGGCTATAGTTTACAATGCCGCCCCATATTTTACGGCCTTCCCAAAAACGATCATAACTCTGGCTGTTCTTGAAACCGATGTAAAAGGCGACCGCTATACCGATTAGGCTAAGGGGCTGAAAGGGCACGTCGATGAACGTCCATCCCAAGAAATGATAGAGACAGAAAATTCCGGTCGCATAGAGCGTAAAGAATATTAGATTTTTCCAGGCGAAGCGAAGAATGAGTCCCCAACCGATATTACGTTTGATATACATTTTTGATGGATTACTAAGAGTAGGGAAAATACCTGTGAACGATCCCAAGGCTAAAAATACTTAAAAAAACTTTTAAATTAATTAATGGATTTACTTCCGATAATTTTGCAAAATACCAAGTGATGACAGACTCTAGATTTACAAAGCTAGCGCAAAAACAGATTTCTAGGTTAAAAGAGTATGGTGATGTGAAAACTTTCGAAACCGATACCCCTATTTTTGAACTCGGAGACCTGAAATACGATTTTTTCCTGGTTTTAAACGGGGCTATACATATTGACGACCCCTATAACCCGGGTAACGTGATCGTACTGCATGGCAAAAACGTATATCACCAACCTTTTTACCTTTATCGGGGCCAAACCCTGCACCGAATGGCTCTATGGTCTTGTCGCCACAGATGAAAAGGGGTTCATTTTTACCGGTGCGGGTATCAGTGAAAACGACCTTTATCGGTGTGATATTTTTAGAAAACGGAAACCTCAGTCGCTAGAGACAAGTATTCCCGGTTCTTTCATCGTGGGCAATGTACGAAAAGGTTCGGTCAAGCGTGTCGCTTCAGCGGTGGGCGCGGGTGCTATGGCGGTGAGCCCATTTGCACTATTTTCTGGGGGAATTGCAGACTCGAGAGTCGGTGGTATAAATGAGGATCAGCTTTTTAACCGATTAAGAAATTTGTTGGAGTGCTTAAGCAACAATTTATGGTTCAAGTCTGCCTTCGGCAGGTTTAGAGTTCAAGGTTACAAAGCGCAAGGTAAAAATAGTGACCTTAAACTTTGAACAGTTCCGAAGTAGCGATTGAACCTTACCTTTTTCCAGCGGTGTAAAGAGCGGTACTTTATTTTGGATACCTCTCCAACATTTTTACCTGCTCTTCAACAGCCTCCTTAAATTCCGATTTTAATCTTGCGACCAACTCGGCCACCGGGAGTGTGTCGTCTATCGAGGCAGAACCTTGACCTGCCGACCAGATGGTCTTCCAGGCCTTGGCCTCGGTATCGAGCTCTTTCCCAAAATCGATTTTGGTGTCCTTTTTTAAATCTTCCTCGGTGATTCCGGCGGCTTTTAAGCTGGCACCTAAAAAGTTCGCGTGTACCCCGGAAATCGAAGCGGTGTAGACCACATCCCCAGCACCAGCGTCAATGATCATCTGTCGGTATTCGTCAGTGGCCTTGCTTTCTTCCGTGTTGATAAAACGGGTGCCCATATAGGCAAGATCCGCACCCATCTGCAGGGCGGAGGCGATATCGCGCCCCGTACTGATGCATCCGGAAAGAATGATGGTCTTTTTGAAGAACTTTTTGATTTCTGCCACCAAGGTCATCGGATTGGTGGTGCCCGCGTGTCCTCCTGCTCCCGCTGCGACCAATATCAATCCATCTACACCGGCCTCCTGTGCTTTTTCCGCGTGCCGTTTTTTGATGATGTCGTGAAATACCAATCCACCGTAACTGTGAATGGCATCTACGACTTGGCTGACCGCCCCTAGTGAGGTGATGATTATGGGCACCTTATGTTTTACACAGAGTTTGAGATCGGCCTCCACCCGGGGATTGGTTTGGTGCACGATAAGGTTGACGCCGAACGGGGCCGCTTTTTTACCGGTTTCCTTTTCGAATTTGTCGAGTTCAGTTTTGATTTCTACCAACCACTCCTCAAAACCTTCGCTAGTGCGCTGGTTCAGGGCGGGAAATGTTCCGACGATACCGTTTTTACAGCATTCGATAACGAGTTTCGGGCCGGAAATCAGGAACATGGGTGCCGCGATGGCGGGTAGGGATAGGTCTTTGATGAAGGCGGGTTTTGATGACATATGAAGTTTTTTGTACGAGATGCAAATATAGCAGTAAAACTGGAGTGCATCCAACTGATGGCATTTGCATCCTAATAAAGTCACAAAGTAGAATACATAAAGGCTAAAGATGGTTAATTTGTGAAGGGAAGTGTAGGAACATTTTTATCCATCAAAATAAATATCCATCCAAAGAAAAAGAACAGCTATGCAAAAAAGACGCACATTCATCAAGAAAACGGGATTATTACTCGGCGGAATCAGCATTTTGCCCCAATATGCTTTCAGACCCAAATTCCAAACACAAAAATTGGGCGTGGCCTTGGTAGGTCTGGGGGGCTACAGCCGCGGCCAATTGGCGCCTGCCCTGCAATTGACGGAGCACTGCGAACTCCGGGGTATTGTAACGGGCAGCCCCGAAAAGATTCCGGTCTGGCAGAAAAAGTATGGTATTCCCGATAAGAACGTCTACAACTATGGAAATATGGATGGTATAGCGAATAACCCCGACATCGATGTCATTTATATCGTGCTGCCTACGGGGCTACATTCCGAATACGCCATAAAAGCGGCCAACACAGGTAAACACGTATGGTGCGAAAAGCCCATGGCAAAAACTGCCGTAGAATGCCAGGCTATTATCGATGCCTGCAACAAAAATAAGGTCAAACTTTCCATAGGCTATCGCATGCAACACGAACCCAATACACAAAAAATCATCGAGTGGTCGAAAACGAAGCCCTTCGGAGAACTCGAAAAGTTAAGGGCGGATATTGGATGGCGCACGACCAATCCACCGGATACATGGCGTATGGATGCCGAACTAGGAGGTGGACTGATCTACGATGTCGGCGTGTACTGTATCAATGCGCTGCGCTATACCTCAGGGATGGAGCCTCTTGCCGTAACCGGTCGCATCGAGAACAGCAGGCCCGAAATTTTCAAAGAGGTTGCGGAAGTCACCAATTTTGAATTTGACTTCCCAGAAGGGATACGCGCCAGCGGAAAAACGACGGCGGCCGAGACCGTCAATATCCTTCGTTCGGATTGTGCAAAGGGGTGGTACGAGCTCTCTCCCTTTCAGGCTTACAATGGGGTACAGGGAAAGGCTAGTGACGGAACGCTGCTAAATACGTACATCGAAAACCAACAGGCCCGCCAAATGGATGATGATGCCTTGGCCATTTTACAGAACCGCCCGGTTATGGTACCTGGCAAAGAGGGTATGAAGGACATCGTTATCGTTGAGGCCATCAATGCATCCGCTAAAACAGGGAAGACCATCAAACTTTCTTGAATCCGGCTAAGCCAATCCCCGAAACTATGTTATTTTTGTAAGTCTTATGCACGCATAACAAAAACCCCTAAGATATGTACTTAAAAGACTTTGAAATCCGTTGGAGCGATATCGATGCCAATCGGCATTTGGCCAATACCGCGTACATCAATTATATGGCCCATACCCGAATGTCTTTTTTGATGGGCCTTGGGTTTGACCAGAAAACCTTGGCGGAAAACGAGATAGGCCCCGTGGTCTTCTACGAGCATGTGTATTACTTTAAGGAAGTATTTCCGGGGAAGCCGATTAAGGTATCCATGGAAATCATGGGGATGAGCGAGGATGCCCAGTTCTTTGAGTTCCACCATAATTTTTACGATCACAAGGGCGATAACTTT
>JAGXIC010000277.1 GCA_024635875.1 Pricia sp. | reverse complement strand
GAATATGAGATTATCTTAAGTTTTTTTCTCATTTTGTCTTTTGGTATTTTACACGGGTCCAATGATATTTTTTTGATTTCCAAAATTCGGGAATCCGGTCCAGTCACATCTTATGGACGCGTTTTAAGTTTTTATATTGTATTTGTCCTTTTGGCATTGGGCCTTTTTTATTTTGCCCCGATTGTCGCACTTTCGATATTCATTCTATGCAGTGCCTACCACTTTGGGGAACAGCACTGGGAAAATGATTTTACGCTGGTCGGGGGTATCTGGAAGCGTTTTTTTTGCCTACTCTATGGGATGTTTATACTTAGCCTATTATTTTGGCTAAAAAATGAAGAGGTTATTGAAATTGTAGCTGCTATCAGCGGGTATGATATTTCGAAAGCGTTCATTTCATACTTGTTCTACGCCGATTTGATTGTATTGGTGCCGGTGTGGCTATTCTTAATTGTCAGGGACAAACCTTTAAGGAACCAAATACTGGCCGAACTATTTTACCTTGCTATTTTTACCATTATTTTCAAGGTTTCTTCACTCATATGGGGATTTGCCATCTATTTTGTCTTTTGGCACAGCTTACCTTCACTGTATGACCAAATTTATTTTCTTAATAACAAGGTCGATAAAAAAGGAGTTTGGGATTATTGGAAAATGGCACTCCCATTCTGGCTGATTTCCGTAATTGGGATTGTAGCACTATACTTTATCTTCAAAGACCTTGAAATTTTTTATGCATTGTTTTTCTCTTTCTTAGCGGCAGTTACGTTTCCACATTCGTTCGCGATTCACGAAATGTTCAAGACTAAGAATTCCAGGGACGATAGGATTTGATGCTTTTTGAGTTTTTGTTATTTTCTTCTACTCGATAGGTATGTACATATCCACCACAACTTTTCCCTCAGGATGCTCCCTGAAATCGTTGTGATAAATTTCAAAGGGATTTCCCTCTGCCTTGTTAAAACCGTTTTCGTTCATCCAAATAAAAAGTCCACTCCAGGCTTTCTCAAATCCGCCAGGTGCTATTTCAAAGCGGCCGACGATACATTTTGATTTTTCAATAATTGTTTTGTGGATTTCACCAGCGGTTTCGAAATACTCGTCCGTAAGTAGACCAATACTCATGCGGACTTTTTCCGGTGCGGTAATTTTAAAGCTATCGTGAAAAATACGGGCCATCTTTGCTTTGTTATTTTTCATTAGGCCCTTGGGAGTTGCCCAACGTATTAGGCGTTCAAAGGCCTGTTGGATGCCATTGACACCGATTTTGGTGATACATGCCAAGTTCATTTCCTGCGTTTCCACAATTTCGATGTTGGAGTTTATTGTCATCCATTTAGCGAGGTTATCAAGGTTGCAAAGGTAGCTCTCAAAGAGGTCGTTTTCTTGACCGTTCTTGCTTTCAGCTTGACGAATCTTGCTATGTCGGTTCTGGTGTTGCTTCTTGAATTCTGTTGGCGATACCCCGTAAAACTTCTTGAATGCCCGTGTGAAGGAAGAATTTTCGGTAAAGCCATATTGCATTGAAAGTTCCGTGACGGACACTTCCTTTTTATGCATTAAAACGGATGCCGCCTTTTCAATACGTCTTCGCTTTATGTAAGCGCTCAAAGGTTCCCGTGTGATGGCCTTGAACAATCTGTGAAAATGATAAGGGGAATAGCAGGCGATTTTCGAGACGGATTCCAAGGTCAGAGGAGTGTCGAGATTCCGGTCGATAAACACCAAGGCTTTATTGATGCGATGAAGGTATTCGGGCCGTATCCGGTTTTCTATGGATGTCATAAGCTGGTAAAATAGACACCTGGTTGCTCAGGCATGGTTCTATTTTTAGGATACTTCTTTTACAAATCCCATCTGTTTTAATGCCGTGAAAGTCAAATCTATCCTTTTTTGAATAAAGGTATCGAAATCAAATTCTTTTTTGGGTTCAATGTTGGTGGCAAAAAAGTAAGTATTGTTTTCGATTTCAACATATCCTATGAACCAGCCATTATACAATTCATTGTCATTTGACAGTCCGGTTTTTCGGCGTATAACATACCGTTCAGCTTTATCGATGATTATTAACTTCTTCATGATTTTTTCGGTTCTCTTCGAAATGGGAAGTTCGGATGTATAAAACCGTTTTAAAAAATCGATCTGTTGCATTTGACTGATTCGGGAACTGCCCATCAACCAGAAATTATCGATGGTATTGGAATCGACATCCATAGCTCCATAGTCTAGTGTATTGAGATAGCAATTCATCGTTACACTACCAATTTCGCGTGCAACGTCTTGGTAGCAAGGCACACATGAAGAGTGAAAGGCATCCCTCAAAATCAAATCCTGTTCCCAGTTTTGGTTTCCTTTGGGTCTTCCATCCCACTTAAAAATAACGCTATCACTTTCGATAGCACCCGTTTCAAGCCCAATAATCGAATTTGTGATTTTAAATGTGGATGCAGGCAGTTTTCCTTCGTTCGCCCATTCGAAGTCATTTGAATAATAGACATTCTTTTGATAATCATAGAGCACGATGGCCCCAATAACATCAGCCGAATCGATAATGGATTGGAATTCGGGGTTTACGATTTTATGTTCAACTTGGGGTTTTAAGTTTTGGTCCATAGCCGCTTTCCTCTGTCTATTGCATGACGAGCAACAGACCAAGGTTGCTAGTAGTAAGAGGATTTTCATTTTTTATGGGACGGATTAGGTTGTACCCGCAATTTAAGAGACTATTTTCAGGATAGCGATTATGGGTATCAATTTGCCTGTTGGTACGCCTCCCTTAACCATTGCTTTAATTCATTATCAACTTCATCGGCATCCGATACCCTGACCCGGTGCGTGCACATAGTTCCAAACGGACCGGAATTTTCAAGCCTTTCCGTTGTCGGTTTGTCCATTAATTTCAGCCCCAAATCAATTCTCGTTTTGGTGGCCGGTTTTATTAGGGCGAATTGCTTTTTCCGGATTATGCTAACACTTGTTTTTTTAGGTGTTATGGTAACGTCCTTACCAAAACCTTTGACAATGGAGAGCAGGTTCTCATAGATAGGAAACAGACGCTCTTTGCCTTGGTATTGTTTTTGACAAGATCGATCGGAGCTGCCTGTTCAGCTTTCGACAGTGTAACAATTGTATTGGCAAACCCATGGGTTACGCTGTGTTCCTTTTTGAGAAAGTTTACCGCCTCCGAGTGTTTGGCAAACGATTTGGCTTTAAGAACCGATTTCCATTAGTGCAACGATTTTCTCGTTTTTTCGGGCATATTGTCGATCATGGTTTGTTGTGCCTTTTCCATCTCATTCGTTTTTAGGATCGGTAGTGGCTGCCCGAACTTCCCGTAATGTATTACTTTGAGTGTTATGGGTGTTTCTAGCGGTCAGTTCTACATTTGGAATTTCTCGTCTAAAATAGCATTTTTAAAGGAAACATGGAATGCTTTATGCTTAAAATTAAGCTTTTACAGCATCCGATAACCAAATTATCAAACTAAGATTTTACTCGATTTTTAGTGTTCCTTTTCTGTATAGATCCAAGGCCTTTTTCAGCAAAAACCGGATAGTGTTCAACGACAAATCGCTATTCGGAGCGATTGTAAAAATTTTCATCCGGGAACGGTTTCCCTGTTCAAGTTGAGGATGGTCTAGGTGTTTGCCTTCAACAAAGAGGATATACGGTTTCTTCGTTTTTTTATCCGTCCTAAGAAAGCAGAACATCTTTTTTCGGTAACAGAAGCAGGGCATGCCCCATTTTCTTGTTTCGGTAATCGCATTGTCCTGTTCCAAAATGATTTTCCGCAAGGCCAACAAACAGCTTTTATTGGGATCTTGTTGGCTGAGGTAATAGTTGTCAGTCTCTCGTATCATATCCGTTAGAATCTTTATTTCATTTTACAGCCACTAAAAAATCCACTTCTGTATCTGACGACTATGTCCATTTGTCATTTATGCGTAGTCGACGATTTCCTACGATTTTCTTAGCGGTTACGATGCGCTTTTCCTGAAATTGTGTGAGGATGGCCGGTAGTCGCTACAGTCTCGGTTTATCTTTTGCCATGGTGTGTGTATACAATTAAAATGGAAGTAATGATACTACCGAATTATTGGGAAAAATACTCTTTCACGATTCTGTATTGCGTATCGACCACGGCCTGATTGTGCCCATGTGCGGCATCGGGCAGTAAAAAGTACTTCTTTTTAGGTGCCCGTAGTTGATTAAAATAAGCTCTGGTAATTTCAGGCGGTGTCAGGATGTCCCTTTCTCCCTGAATAAAATACACAGGAATATCGAATTCCATACCATCCTCTAGAAAATCAACAGTGGCGTTCATGGCCGGGATTCCCATTTTTTTATGCCCGACAAAATATACAAAGGAATAATCATCGCCATCGTATCGGTGCCTGCTGTCTGTTTCATTGTCATATTCAGGCGCCGCAAGCGAGCACGGACTCTTGAATTGAGAAAGGTTTAAGCATTGTTTTTATTTATAGTGTGTGCCCTACATGGGCATCTTTCCCATATCTAAGATATGGCATTAATCTAGAGGGTGCAAGTCCCTTGGGTATTATGGAAAGATTAGTCGTAGGAGGTTGCAGCCTGTTTTCTATTACTTTCACAATCGTTTGATCAGGTGGATACTGAACAAGTAAAAGGGCTTCAAAGGAAGCAAGGTCAAAACTATAAAATGGCTTCGATTTATTACATAGTCATATCCAAACTTGTGCTATCACTGGGAACTGGGCTACCAACTGGTCTAAAACTATTTAGGCTTTACCAACTTGTATAACAAGAGCCGTATGATTCGAGAGGTTCACGTACAGTTCTGTGAGAGGTTTAGGGGTGAGATTCCCCTTTACCTACTCGACTGGCAGCAGGTTCTTCATTTTAGTCAGGTTCAATGTGAATGGTCATATGTGCTATCTCCGGAAGTTTATCTTGAATTTTCTCTTGTAGTTTATGGGCTAAAAAATGCCCTTCTTCCACTGTAATTTTTCCGTTTACAATGGCGTGAAGTTCCACAAGATATTTCATCCCCGCTTTTCGCACAAAACATTTTTCTGTTCCTTTTATACCATCTACAGTAATCGAAATCGAGCGCATATCCCCAATCAAGTCATCATAAAGGTGTTCGTCCATTATTTCTCCAAGCGCAGGGCTAAAAATAAGATACGCATTATATAAAATAAATGCAGAAGCAAACAAAGCAGCCCAATCATCAGCCGTTTCATATCCTTTCCCAAAATATAAGGCAATGGAAATACCTATAAAAGCAGTAACAGAGGTTATCGCATCACTTCTATGATGCTAGGCATCAGCTTTAAGGGAAGAGCTTTTAATAGCTTTTGCTTTTTTAGAAACATATCTATATGCGCCTCCTTTCTAAATAATTATTATAGCAAGTACAATAAGCGTCTAGGCCTCCGGAATGTTATGGGGTGTTTTAATATTGATGATGCTTTCGTAAGTAATGATGGTTGCTGAAGTGATTAAAAAAGCTACTACTAAAAACGTTATTAAAGGTTCTATCCTGAAATGACCAAATGGAAGGTTTTCATCAGGTGGTCGTTGAGCATATTTAAAACCTATTAAAACAAAAAATGAAGAAAATACATCGGCTGTTAACTCAATGCCATCTGCAATCAACGCATATGAATTACCCAAAAATCCCGAAATGAGTTTAATGGCTGCCAATAATACCTTCCCAATGATGCTAAAATGCGTTGCTTTTATTGCTGATTTTTCACTTGTTAATTCCATTAACAAATCTATTCTATAAATTCAGAACAATCAGAAGAAGGTTGATAAGTCCCTGCACCTTGCTGATACACCAAGGTAGCACCTAAATGTCCAACATATCCAAGGATCAAAACTCCACAACTTATTACAACTGTACTTAGCCAATTTAATATGATTGATTTTACTCTTGAATTTAAAAAATTAAACTGAGCTAAACTTTCTAAGGTTGAAGCTGACGAGAATATCCAGGCACAGGTATAGGCCATATTTTGATGATCTTTTAGAACCGTAGGATCGCATAATTTTCGTGACACAATACCATCTGCCATTTCACCTGAATATACGGCTATCCACAAACTGACAGTCCCTATGAATAGAAGAATAAAGCTACCCATTGTCCAAACTTCACGACTATACTTAAGAGAAATAATTTTGAAGAAAAAGCCTGTAATTAGTAAGCCAATAGGAAAATGGACGGACAGTGGATGATAAACCTCTGTCCGCCAAAAATCAGGTAATTGATCCATTTAATCCAAAATTTTCACGGCAATCGGATCTAGTCTTTTTCCAACTTTTTCTACGGTAACCTCGACGTTCTGTCCTTTCTGCAAGGTTGAAAAATCCACAACATCTCCATTTTTAGTCAATTCTGTTTCATCGGTAAAATAGAGTTCCAGGGTTTTACCATCCCCGGTCTTCACATAAATCTCATCCTTTGAAGCTTCTACTTCATCAACAGTTCCCTGGTAAGTTCCTGAATCAACAGTATCGGTACTCTCGCCACAAGAATTTAGTATAAACATTCCTGCTAATAAAAATCCTAAAATTAATTTTTTCATTATTTTAAATTATAATTTGTCAAATTTATAAAATGTAAATCACTTTTTGTCTTGTATCGTCTTTTAAAACTTACAGACCCCCGGTAAGTATCCTTGGGGTACGTCTGCACCTTGGGGGTTGGAAAACCACCCCCTTTTCTAGAGAAAATTTAAAAATCACTGACCGATTTTCGAAAAAATCCTTTTTTTATGTGATTTTTTTACGCTCTC
Organism: Pricia sp.; assembly: GCA_024635875.1. Taxonomy (GTDB): domain Bacteria; phylum Bacteroidota; class Bacteroidia; order Flavobacteriales; family Flavobacteriaceae; genus Pricia. The sequence continues at coordinate 4,784 of JAGXIC010000277.1, read as the reverse complement.
GAGCACTAATGGGGTACAAACAATCTTTATGCAAGAGGACCGGGCATTTACAGAGCTGATCAAACGACACGACGGGATTATTTACAAAATCACGAGGTTTTACGCCGACGATACCGATAGTCAAAAAGATCTCTACCAAGAAATCGTATACCAATTATGGAAAGGGTTCAAGACCTTTCGAGGCGAGGCGAAGATTTCTACCTGGATGTATCGTGTCGCCCTGAATACCGCCCTGGTACATTTAAAAAAGAAAAAGAAAAGGGGGCATAGGGTTTCTTTGGAGGGGGTCGTTCTAAAACAAGAGGAAGACGACCCGCTGCTCGAGGAACGCCTAAAAATCCTTTACACCAAGATAAAAGACCTCGGCGATGTAGAACGGGGAATCATATTCCTCTTTTTGGAAGGGAAGAAATATAAGGAAATAGCGGCGATAACCGGTTTGAGTTCCAATAACGTGGGAACCCGAATGGCCCGGATAAAGGAAAAACTAAAGGTTCAAATCATAAAAAAATAAGAACTATGGAACTGGAAGAAATGCAGGCCACCTGGTCGGAAATGAACGACCAATTGGAACATCAAAGAAAACTAACCGATAAATTGATTATGGAAATGACAAAGGACCGTTACAGAAACAAAATGGGAAGACTTTCGAGGTATGAAGGAATGGGAGCGCTCATCTGTTTTGCAGCTGCAATTCTTCTTCTGTTTCAATTCCATAAATTGAATACTTGGTATTTTGTGGTATCCGGTGTTTTTACGATAGGGTATTTGATCGTGCTTCCCATACTCGTACTACGGTCCATCAACGCCATGAGAGATATTGACCTGATCAATAACACGTATACCGAAACCCTGATTGCCTATGTCGAAAAACGAAAGCAATTTCTGCTTACCCAGCGCATCGGCATCTACCTCAATTTCATCCTTTTGGCCGTTAGCTTGCCAGTTTTGGTCAAAGTGTTCAAGGGTAAGGACATTTTCATTGCCGATAGTAATATTTTATATTGGTATGTGCCCATTATGACAATTTTTCTAGTATTCTTTTCCAGTTGGGGGTATAGCAAATATAGGAGAATAACCGCTTCGGCTTCAAAAATTTTACAAGAGCTGGATGACACTAAAAACTAGGTAAATAAAAAGGATTTTGGTTCTATCGACCTCACTTACCGTGCATCTTGTTCCCCCGCCAGCGATTGATGATCCAGATGAGGATAACAATGACCGCAAGCAGCAGAAAAATAATATTTCCGTCCATACTAGTTGAATTTGAGTTTACTTTTTAAATTTTGAAAGTGCGTTTTTCGTGAATTCGGATAGCACCAGTTTTCCGGTGATGGCAGCGCGCTCTGTCAATAAGGCATCCCAATGTGAAGTACCTTCCCAAAGTACCGCTTTCCACTCTGCTAGGGCATCTGGATTGTAACCGGATAGTTGGCTTGCAAAAAATTCCAGTTCCTTGTCCAGCTCCTTGATAGTGTCGAACACTTTTGAAAAAAGACCCTTTTCCTGCGCCCAATAGGCACTTTTCCATTCGGTAGGGGAGAGTGACATTTCGGACAGCGCGGCGATTCCGATTTTTCGGACTACTGCGGGGGCGATGACCAATGGCGCAATGCCGATTGAAAGTTCCGATAGCCGAATGGATGCCGCTTCCGAAGCAAAAATATAGTCACAGGCGGATGCAAGTCCTACGCCACCACCAACTGTTTTGCCCTGTACCCTGCCCACGATGACCTTTTTACATTTTCGCATGGCATTGATTACCTTGGCAAACCCGCTGAAAAAGACTTTGCCTTCTTCTAGATTTGAAATTGAAACTAATTCGTCGAAAGATGCCCCACCGCAAAAGGCGCGGTCGCCCTCCGATTTGAGAACGATTACCGAAACGGCCCCATTGTTGGAAAGTTTAAGGATTTCATCCGCAAACCGATCCAACATTTCAAGTACGAACGAATTGCCGGCGGGGTGGCCGAATTCTACGGTGGCGACCTTGCCGTTGATGCTGGTGTAGAGGCTTCCGTTAGGTCTGTCGGTTGTCATGTGGATTTAGTTAAAGCGTTAAAAACGGTATAGCGTATTCGGCGTGTTAGGTCGGGTACTTCGGTTGTGCTCAGCTTAAACGCAGGCGAGACCTCAATGCCTCTTCAAATTTAAGCGTTTTGCAACAACGGCCGAAACTTTCTTCGAAACTTCCAAACCAAAGCGGCCCCGCGAATGAGCATCCAAACCGTGAAAGCTATCCAGATACCGTAGAGCTTCCAATCGAGGTGTTTCCCTAAATAAAGAACGGGGATGAATCCTAGAAATGTGGCCGCTAGAAGTGTGTTCCGTAGGTATTTCATTTCTCCCAATCCTTTGAACAATCCATCTAAAACAAAAGCTACCGTGTTGATGGGTAATCCCAAAATCACGATAAAGAACACAGCATAGAAGGTTTCGAGAACGATGGTCTCGTTGGAGAAAATGTTTCCTATCGGGTCGTAGAACAGAAAGGCGGACAGCATCAAAACTAGACTGACTACAACCCCGTATCCGGTAATTTTTTTTGCCAAATTCCAAAGTCCGTTGTAATCTTTGGCACCTAAAAGTCGCCCGCCCATGATGTTCGCGGCCGCGCCATATCCATCGATAAAAAACGACGAAAACAGCCAAAGGTTGATGGCAATGGTATGCGCGCCGATATACTTAGGGCCCATATCGGTGGCTTCCCGAACCGCCAAGAGCATGGCCGTATTTAGGGCGATGGTACGTACGAAAAGATTGAGGCTCATACCTATCAGCCTTGCCAGCTCGGGATTAAAGGGCAATCGGAACTTAAGACTGATATCGGTTTTGGTATAGAGCAAAATGAACGCCATAATTGCCATGCAGCCCTGCGCAATCAGGCTTGCATAGGCGGCGCCGTCGAGATATAGGGCGGGAATCCATCCTTCTGCGCCATAGACCAAAAGAAAATCGAGGCCGATGTTGAGTACGGCCCCGGTGATGGCAATGAGCATGGGGTAATACGTATTCTGCAATCCCCTGAAAATACCCATTACGGCAAAAACGAACAGCGTCAACGGGAAGCCCCAGACGCGAATGGAGTAATACGAGACGCAATAGTCCAAAATCTTTCCGGAGGCATTGAACAATTTGAAAATATCTTCGACGATAAAAATGGTGGAGAACAAAATAAGCAGGCTCAAGGCTATATTGAGAAAAATGGCCTGTGCGGGTAAGGTTTTGACCTCTTCGATCTTTCCGGCTCCTAAATATTGCGAAATAATTGCCGAAATGGCGCTACGGGTCTGGCCCAGCACCCAAATTAACATCGACAGAAACGAGCCGACAATTCCCGCCGCGGCCAGCGATTCGACACCGTCAACGGGAATATTGCCCACGATGGCCGTATCGGTAATCGACAACAGGGGTTCGGCAATACCCGCAATGGTCGCGGGAATCGCTAAACGGTTGATGGCTTTAAAGCTTATGGCTGATTTCAAGGGCGGCAAGATATACGGAATTTAACTGTATGTCAAGTAGAAATACCACTAGCGAAGTATCAACTCATAACAATGAAATGGATGTTCACTCTGTTTGGGAAAGAAAACATCGCCCAGTTTTTGGTATCCTCTCGCCTCATAGAACCTTTGGTTTCTTGAATTTTGACTAAAAGTATCCAATCGCACGGAAGGGCATCCTTTTTCACGGGCGTAATTTTCCGCAAAATCCATCAATTGCCGGGCGAAGCCTTTCCCTTGGAAATCAGGATGTACCGCCAATCGGTGGATGTAAATGTTGTCTTCGTCAGGGGTAAGCCAATCGATTTGCGCATACACGTCATCCATATGGATAGAAATCACAATAGTTCCAATCATCCGGCCTGCCATTTTCAGCACATACAGTTCAGAACGTTCGCTATCTTTTTCAAAGTCCTTTTTTGACGGGTAATGCTGATTCCACTGAAAAATACCTTTTTCGGCCATCTGTTTCGCACAGGCATTGGTAAGGGCAAGAATTTCAGGTATTTCGAGTATTTTTGCCCGTCGAATCATCTTTGAACGATTTTATTGTAAATTTAAAGCTTTAACACCGACTGTTATGATAAAAAATATTCTGGTACCCATAGGTGCATCACCCGATTCGTTTCACACGTTGCAGTATGCCGTGAATTTTGCAGTAGAGTTTTCGGCGAAGATTTATGTGATGGAAGTGTTCAACGTTTCGGTCGGAGCCGGAAAAAGTTTGGCCAACGTCGAGAACAAAGTGGCCAAAAGCAGTAAGGAACATGTAAAAGAGGTCATCGATAAAGTAGATTCCAAAAACGTTGAGATTAAGATTGCCACCTACAACGGCGATATCGTCGACGGTTTAAAGGATATTGATAACGAATTGGGTATCGATCTGATCATCATGGCCCCACGGAGTAACGATGTGAAAGAAGAACTTTATTTAGGATACACTTCGGGAAAAATAGTCAAAAGAACCAATATTCCCACGCTTATAGTGCCCAAAGGAACCACCCTCAAACCCATGAAAACGATCCTTACCGCATTTAGGTCGGGCATTTTGAAGCGCAAACGTATTCTTGATCCTCTGATAGCTATCAAACAAAAGTTCGACGCTAAAGTCAATCTGCTTATGGTGAAGACCCCTGGGTATTCCGACGATGACCTAAAAATAAATACTGCCCTAATGGATATCAGTTCCCAACTGACACTTACGGAAGCCCCCAATACCTACTTGGGCGTATTGGAGCATTTGCAATTACAGCAGCCCGATCTTTTATGTGTGTTCAGAAG
>JAGXIC010000276.1 GCA_024635875.1 Pricia sp. | reverse complement strand
TATTGCGGTGCAATTGGCACAGGACAGGACCGTACTGATCTCCGCACACGGCAATTCATTGCGCGCCTTGATAGAGCATCTAGAACATATTTCGGTCCGCGATATTGCAAACGTGGAAGTAGATACAGGGGTACCCCATCTCTATGAATTTGATGGCAGTCTGAACATATTGGAACACCACCGATTGGAATAGGGAAACAACAGACAGAGAAATTCTTGAAATAATCAGAATGATCGTTCTTAAAGTAATTCAGCAAGCTGCAAGAGCCCTATAGCACCAAGAACAAATGGAGATTTTAGGTTCTGCCGCCATTTATTTGCCAATAACTTTAGGAACAAAGACATTGATGTGTTGTTAACTTATAAAAAATTTGGCGTTAGTTCCCTTTGATGGCCACTTTTTAATTTTCTTGAAAAGGTATGGATTCACTTGGTCAGATAACCCTCCAAATCAATTTCTTTGCCACCCAACTCAAAAACATCCACTATTTAGGCAATATCCTATTTTTGTGCTTATGGAAAGGGCTGTTAATAATTAATCCTAAAAAAGCTGGGGCTTACCCGTCGGATTGTCCTACAAGTATTAAAGAATTTACAACATTAGAAAAGTATAAAGCACTGTTTACATGAAGAATTGCTAATTGGTACTAAAACCAAATATGTTAGCCCGTACTAGATTTTTTAAACACTTCAAGCGCTATTGTTGGTGCTAGGATATTTTTCGCCTATAAAAAATAGGATAATTTTAATACCGACAAACGCCCGCTTGCCTGACATTTTTCTTAACTTAAAGAAAAAATTATGAAAAATTCAGCAATGTTCTGGGTAGCTACCACGACCCTGATCTTGATAACCTTAGCCATCATGGTTTCTATGACCTTCCCGTTTAACTGGGTGTTCTATATAACGGTATTGGGTCAAGCCGCAGTGGTGTATATGGTCTACAAGGTTTTGACCGACAATTATAAAACGGACAAGACTTTTGAGGATTTTTACGAGGATCATCCCATCGGGAAACGGACGCTTTAGTTAGAGAAAGATTTTTGCTTCTCCTTCCTACCCTTTGAAAGGCCGCCCAAACCTAGTTCAGGAATGACCAATAGGGGAATCTGGGTGTGGAACGCCATGTTCTTTATTACGGGTTCACGGGTCATACGCTCCATATAACTGTGCTGATAGTTCAGCATGGCAAGTAAATGGATATCCAATTCGTTGGAAAAGATTTCTAAGGTTTTTGACACCGAATTAAGTTCCGAAACCGTATGTACATAATGTTCCACATCTTTAAGATATTTGCGTAGCATCCCGAGATTGAACTGCTGTATTTCGGTCAACCCCTTTATTTCATATTGTACATGGACAATGCGGATAACTGCTTCAAAGGCGTTCGCCATATTGATCAAGGGCTGTACCTCCGATTGGGTATAGAACCGATTAAAATCTGTTGCAAAGGCGATTTCGGAAGGTGTAACGAATTCGAAATGCTGCGGTATGGCCAAGACCGGAGAATTTTTGACCGATTTGATGATGCGCACCGTATTGCTTCCCATAAAGACCTCTTCCATACCTGAGGCACCTTTGGTTCCCATCACGATCATATTGATCCCTTGATTTTCGACAACATCCTTGATTTCGTCTACCAACAGACTGAACGATGAAATCGTTTTGATACAGTGGTCAGGGTTATCATAGGTATTTTTAATCTGCTTTACTACCTCTTCAAGGCCTTTTTCCGAATTCAAGTGTGTACTATCTTCCAACGCCCTCCCATCAAAAGCTGATGCCATAAAACGACTATTCGCTATAGCCGGGGTATACACATTCAACAAATGAAAGATACATTTTTCGTCCTTGAAAAGTTCTATGGCGTATCGGGTGGCATTCCAAGCATTTTCGGAAAAATCCGTCGGTATCAATATGTTCTTCATGGATGCATTTCTATGTATTTAGAAGCAAAATTATAAGAAGGCCCTAGCAAAAACTATGATATTTATCAGGTTTTGTAAACGAAGAAAAATTAAAACCCATCCACCACTTCCTGAAGTCTTTTTTCATTGGCAATCGCAACTTTCTTACCGAAGGTTTTGAGCAAGCCTGTCTTTTTAAATTCAGAAATAATGCGAATGCAAGATTCCGTGGCCGTACCGACCACATTGGCAATATCTTCACGGGAAAGGGTAAGTGCAAGAAATCCGTCCGTATCTTCCCCAAAATTATTCTTTAAGTAAAGAAATGCTTGTGCAACCCTTTGCTTCACCGTTTTTTGGCCCATATTTACGATAACGTCGTCGGCCTCCTTAAGATCATGGGCCATGTGACGGAGCACTTCAATCGCAAAATTCGGGTTGGTATTCAGGGTATCTACAATACTTTCCTTAGGAATAAAGCAAACTTCCATATCATCCAAAGCTTTCGCACTTAAATTGGATATTTCTTCGGCTATAACCGAGCGTTGCCCAATGACCTCGCCCTTAGTCGCCAATTTTACAATTTGATTCTTTACGTTTTCACTTAGTTTAGAGAGTTTGGAAACCCCGCTTCGAACGCAAAATACGCCATTGAGTTTTTCGCCCTCTTCAAAAATCGTTTCTCCCTTTCTAACTGTTTTGGTAGTCTTGCTATCGGAAACTTTTTTAAGTTCCTCCTTACTCATTGCGCGTAAAGAATTGAACTGGCGGACGATACAATTCTCGCATCTTGTCTGTATACCATTTTTCATTTGCTCTGGATTTTACCTAACCTGACAAAAGTACGAGTTATTAATTTTTCCAAACATGATAAAAATCATGTTTTAAGATTGGCAAAGTTTACAGATTTGCACTTGGTATAAGTAAGTGTAAAAATGGATAGTAAGGTCACCTGTTACCATTGTGGCGACAACTGTGGCAACACGGTCATTGAATTCGAAGAAAAAAACTTCTGTTGTAACGGCTGCAAGACGGTTTATGAGATTTTTTCCAGTAACGACCTTTCCTATTATTATGACCTGCAATCGGCTGCAGGGCCACGCCAAAATCGGTCGAAGGCAAATACGACTTTCTAGACAATAACGCCATTGTCGAACGCCTAACCGAATTCAATGATGGCGACCTGCAGATCGTCAACCTTTATATTTCCAATATCCATTGCAGTTCGTGTATCTGGGTGTTCGAAAACCTGAACAAGCTCGATCTATCGATCAACAGCTCGCAAGTTGTTTTTCCAAAGAAATCCGTTCGGATTACTTACAAAACTTCTGATATTTCACTAAAGGAACTGGTTAATCTCTTGGCACGTATCGATTATGAACCCTATATTTCGTTAGACGATTACGACAAGAAAAAAAAGTCCGTTGACCGTAGCCTGATCTATAAATTGGGTGTAGGGGGCTTCGCTTTCGGGAACGTGATGTTCCTCTTCTCGCTGCCCTTTGTATTCTATGCAGGACAGGACTATTTCATTTCGGCCTACAAAGGGTTGCGAAGTAAACTATTGAACATCGATGTTCCCATCGCTTTGGGAATCTTCGTGCTTTTTGTCCGAAGTTCCCTGGAAATTATTTTCGATTGGGGACCTGGGTTTTTCGAGTCCCTCACGGGACTGGTTTTCTATTTGTTATTGGGAAAATTTTTCCAGCATAAGACCTATTCCTTTCTTTCATTTGAGCGGGACTATAAATCGTATTTCCCTATTGCCGTTACCCGGATTACATTCAGTGGAAAAGAGGAAACCGTGCAGTTCTATGACATTGAACGCGGCGACCGATTATTTATTCGGAACGAGGAGCAGATTCCCGTAGACGGCGTCCTCATCAACGGAAACGCCCGTATCGACTACAGTTTCGTAACCGGCGAATCGGGCGACAAGGTCTTCGCCGGCGGGAAACAACTGAATGGGGCTATCGAAATGGAAGCCTTGAAATCCGTATCGCAATCGTATTTGACGCAATTATGGGGCAATTCCGTTTTTCAAACGGATAAGTCAAGTAAATTCCAGACCCTGACCGATAGCATTGGCAAACGTTTTACCATAGCCGTTCTGGGCATCGCATTTATGGCGCCCGCATTTTGGTTGTATTATGACCCGAGCAAAGCGCTGAATGTTTTTACGGCGGTCTTGATTATCGCCTGCCCTTGCGCCATTGCTCTGGCATCGCCTTTCACATTGGGGAATATGCTACGTATTTTCTGCCGTAAGAAATTATATCTAATGGATACCCGGACCATCGAACAATTGGCACGGACCGATACTGCCATTTTCGACAAGACGGGAACGATTACGACCGCCAAAAGAAGTACCGCCGTTAATGAGGGACTGCAATTAACATTGGAGGAAGAGTCCCTTTTAAAAAAACACCCTCCGCTCATCCAATCATCCGTTGAGCCGCTCTCTCTCTCTCTATAATATGCTGGCCGAGCAAGATATCGTTACTCTCGACGAGTACGAGGAAAAGTTGGGCAAGGGCATCGAAGGATCGATCTCCGATAGCAATATTAAAATTGGTTCCGCCGATTTTATCGGAAAGGCAGGAGTTCAATCCTCGGAAAACACAGCCGTCCATGTTAGTGCGAACGATGCCTATAAGGGCTGTTTCGTTTTTCACAACGAATACCGCAGGGGCGTTTCCGAGGTATTTATAGCTATGTCAAAAACTTTGCAACTCGCTGTTCTTTCAGGAGATAACGCTGGAGAAAAAGAGCACTTGGAAAAACTGCTTCCCAAACTGACACCATTGTATTTCAACCAAAAACCGGCAGGTAAACTGGAATTCATACAATCTCTTCAAAATCAAGGAAAAAAAGTATTGATGGTCGGCGACGGACTCAATGATGCCGGAGCCTTGGCCCAGGCCGAAGTAGGCATCGCTATTTCGGAGAATATAAACGTATTTTCCCCCGCATGCGACGGCATTTTGGATGCCTCCCAATTCAGGAATCTGTACCACTATATAGTTGCCTCCAAAAAGGCGATGAAGATTATTAAATTGAGTTTTGTCCTATCCCTGATATATAACGTAGTCGGACTCTATTTCGCCGTAACCGGACAGTTGCAACCGGTTATCGCAGCGATCCTGATGCCGTTGATCTCGATAAGCGTGGTCGTGTTTACGATCGTGATGATGAATTTTTTAGGGAAGAAACTAAAATAATTTCAAAATCGACAATTCCGCGCTTAAAACCGATAAGGAAAAAGTGAAGATCGGCGTCTACAGTGGCGATGAACTGATCGAAACAACCAATACGATGTTTATGGGGCCACGGAGCTATAAGTGACCTGCAAGGTATTCCCGACCGTAGGAAGGGTTTCTTGGAGGTCAGGCCGATCATTTAAACAGGCCGATCATTTAAAATGGATTTATCATGAAACTAAACTGGGGAACATCAATAGTCATCGCATTTGTAGCTTTCATAAGCTTCATCCTATTCTTCGTAGTGCGCATGAACACGGATTACCGCGCCGACCACGACCTCG
>JAGXIC010000029.1 GCA_024635875.1 Pricia sp. | reverse complement strand
TCTATCCTTCGATAGATGACATCGACTTTCTCGGCCCCGCGGATAGTTTTCATATACACAAAATCATTTTCTACGAACAGGTCGCGGCCTTCCACCAGCTCCACGCCCATGGTCTTGGCGAGATAGGAATGTTCATAGAAGGCAGAATTGAACATGCCGGGCGTAATGACCACAACGTTGGGTATATCGACACCTTTGGGCTTTACGGTTTCCAGCAGATCGAGAAGGTTCTCGGCATAATTGGTAACGGTGTGGGTCTTATAGCGGTTAAAAACACCAAAAAGTGCCCGTTTTAGTGCCGTACGGTTACAGATGACATAGCTGACACCGGAAGGGCAGCGAATATTATCCTCTAGAACATAATATTGTCCGTCGTTATGTTTAATGACATCGGTACCCGAAATATGATTATAGATACCGCCCGGAGGGTCGATGCCGACCATTTGATCCAAATAATTTGCGGAAGAACTGATTAAGTCCATCGGCACGATACCTTGTTTTATTATTTTTTTATCGTGATAGACATCCCACAGAAATAAATTGAGGGCCTTGCTACGCTGTATAGCACCACGCTCGATAATATCCCATTCCTTTGGGTCGATGATACGCGGAAATAGATCAAAAGGGAATATTTTTTCCTTGGTCTCATTTTTGTCGTACACCTGAAAGGTAATGCCTTGATTAAAGAACGAGGCTTTGGCCTTATCGTTCAGTTTAACGTAGTCCTTGATGGAATGTTCCCCATATAAATTGAATAGTTCTGCGTAAACGGGCATAATTTTACCATCCCTATCAAATATTTCATCAAATAATAAGGGGTTTCTTTGATAGGAAGAGAACATTTGGTTTTCAACAGTGGCCATAGGTAAATAAATTTTTTTTAAGATAACAGTTTACAATGAATATCTAAAGAAGAATGTCGTAATATTTAGGTAGGAATTTAATAGTATCATCAAAAATCAGAAGATATTTTTTAGGAAATAGAACTTTTTCTTGCGGATGGAATGGATTAAATTTAGTGCTTTCTTAGCATATGAAATATAAAAGGGGATGAAGCACTATCTACTATGGCCATTTTTGCTATTTTTTTGTTCGACCGCCGTAACCGGACAGTATGCCGAAAAAAGCAAGGATTTTCAAAAATTCCCCGGATTCTTTGATTTTCAGTACGATATTAAAACGGATAAAATCTATTTGGAAGTCGATGAACTGGAGAAGGAATTTCTGTATGTTTATTCCCTCAGCAGCGGCATAGGAAGCAATGATATCGGGCTCGATCGCGGTCAATTGGGCAACGAACAAGTGGTCTACTTTAAAAAGACTGGGAATAAATTGCTTTTGGTGCAGCCCAATTTAAAGTATAGGGCGTTGACAGACAATGCTTTGGAACGTAAATCTATCGAGCAGGCCTTTGCTAAGTCCGTTTTGTTCGGATTTAAAATTGAGGATGAAACCGATGGAAAATATACCATCGACATCAGCGATTTCTTACTGCAGGATGTGCACGGTGTGTCCCAACGTTTGAAGAAGTCCAAACAAGGGACTTATGCTTTGGACAAAGATAAAAGTGCCATGGCCATGGAACGTACGAAAGGGTTCCCCAAAAATAACGAGTTCGATGTTACCTTAACTTTCAAAGGGGATGCAGAAGGCGATTGGATACGCTCCGTTGCCCCGAATCCGGATCTGGTGACCGTAACCCAGCACCATTCCTTTATTGAACTACCTGGCGATGACTACGAAAAGCGGGAATTCGACCCGAGAAGCGGATCATATCCCTTTTCGTATTACGACTATGCCACACCGGTTCAAGAGCCGCTGGTAAAACGATTTATCACCCGCCATCGTCTAGAGAAAAAAGACCCGGACGCGGAATCAAGCGAAGCCGTAGAACCGATTGTTTATTATTTGGACAACGGTACGCCAGAACCCGTACGGACCGCCTTATTGGAAGGTGGCAAATGGTGGAACCAAGCTTTTGAGGCCATCGGCTATACCAATGCCTTTCAATTAAGGATGCTGCCCGACGACGCCGATCCGATGGATGTACGCTACAACGTCATTCAATGGGTACACCGTTCCACACGGGGTTGGAGCTATGGCAGCAGCATTACCGACCCGAGAACCGGGGAAATCATCAAGGGCCACGTCAGTTTGGGAAGCCTGCGCATCCGGCAGGATTTTCTGATCGCCCAAGCCTTGATGGACAAGCCGTTCGCGGAGCGGGACGATAACTACCAACCGATGTTGGAACTGGCGTTGGCCCGTATCCGCCAACTTTCCGCCCACGAAATCGGACATACCCTGGGCTTTGCCCATAATTTTGCCGCCAGCACCAATGCTAGGGCCTCGGTGATGGATTATCCCCATCCCCATTTCAGTTTGAAAAATGGAAAAATCGACTTTTCAGAGGCTTATGCAATCGGAATAGGGCCTTGGGACAAGGTAACAGTCGCCTATTCCTATACAGACTTCCCTGAAGAGACCGATGAAAAGCAAGCGCTGAACGCGATTTTGAATCAGGCCCACAAAGACGGTTTACACTATATCACCGACCAAGACGCTCGACCTGAAGGTGGGGCGCATGCCTTGGCCCATTTGTGGGACAACGGCCAATCGGCCAGTGCCGAGCTGGAAGAAGTGTTGAAAATTAGGGAAGTTGCCATCCAGAATTTTTCCATCGACAACATACGAACAGGCGAACCGAATTCAGTGTTGGAAGATGTTTTTGCGCCGCTGTATTTCTTCCATCGGTACCAAACCGAAGCGACCGCGAAGGTCATCGGCGGATTGGATTACAATTACGCGGTTAAGGGAGACGGACAGTTTACGGTCGAAACGGTGGATAAAAAAACCCAGAAAAACGCGCTTGAAAGCATCCTAAAAACGTTGGATGCCCAAGCCATCGCCATCCCAAAGAACAAACTGTCCCTATTTCCTCCAAGGGCATTCGGATATCCTAGAACACGGGAATCCTTAAAGGGAAAAACCGGTGTTTCCTTCGACGCCCTATCCGCCCCCGAAACCGCAGCGGATATGACCTTGGGCTTGTTATTACATCCCGAAAGGGCATCCCGCTTGGTCCAACAGAAAGCCTTGGATAGCGACAATCTAGGGCTGGAGGACGTTCTGAACACCTTAGTCGATACTACGACCAAAAAACAGCTAAAGGATAGCTATTTGTCCGAGGTGCAAAACAACATCAATTTCCGGGTACTGTTCCATTTGATGAACTTAGCGGCCAGCAAGGATGTCCATCCCCAGGTAAATGCCATTGCCCACCAAAGAATCAGGAATTGGATAAAGGATGAAAATCTGAAAATGCCCAGTAATCCTATCCAAGCAGAAATGGGACGACGGATCAACGATTTTTATGAACATCCCGAGCAGTTTGAGGTAATTCCCGCCTCCAAAATCCCAGATGGATCGCCAATCGGGATGGACTGTTTTAATTGAAATTAATTTGAAAATGCCACTGCGAAATTCGTGGAATAGCCCACCAATTAGTACGCAACTCGATTTGAACTTGCACCCGACACTTGAACTTGCGCTTGGCAATTGAACTTGAACTTGAAAATGAAAATAAACCTAATTAGCGATACCGTAACCAAGCCCACATCCGGTATGCTTGACGCCATTATGTCCGCCGAGGTGGGCGATGATGTCTTTAAAGCCGACCCGACCGTTAATGCCTTGGAGCAAAAAGTGGCGGAAATGTTCGGAAAGGAAGCCGCGCTGTTCTTTCCCAGTGGAACGATGACCAACCAAACGGCCATCAAGCTGCACACCTATCCCGGAGACCAACTGATTTGCGATAAATATGCACATGTCTACAATTACGAGGGTGGGGGAGTGAGCTTTAACAGCGGTGTATCCTGTAAATTAGTCGACGGTCATAGGGGCATGATGACCGCAAATCAGGTCGAAGCAGGTATAAATCCTCCGGACTTTTACCACAGCCCATTGACTTCCTTAGTCTGCATCGAAAACACAACGAACAAGGGCGGTGGGGCCTGCTGGGATTTTGGAGAACTCAAAAGAATCAAGGCGGTCTGCCAAAAACACGGACTCGCCTATCATCTTGACGGTGCCCGCTTGTGGAACGCTCTAGTCGCTAAAGGCGAATCCCCAAAACAATACGGCGAACTTTTCGATACCATCAGTGTCTGTTTGAGCAAGGGACTCGGCTGCCCTGTGGGTTCAGTGTTGGTCGGGAGCGATGAGTTAATCCATAAAGCACTGCGCGTACGAAAAGTATTGGGTGGCGGCATGCGACAAGCTGGGTATCTAGCGGCGGCAGGTATCTATGCGTTGGACAACCATGTCGAAAGACTGGTGCAAGACCATAAAAAAGCCCAAGAAATCGGGGCGGTACTTCAAAGGGTACCCTACATCAAAAAAGTCGAACCTATTGAGACGAACATCATCATCTTTGAAATCGACGAAAACCATATGACCGGTGATGAATTTGTGGAGAAGCTAAAAACCGAAGACATCCATATTATAGGAATGGGGCAGGGCAAGCAACGTATCGTTACCCATTTGGATTATACGGATGCCATGCATGAAGCTTTCTTGTCCGTTATAACAAAGATTTGATCTGTTCCCGTAAATTTTTAATCCCGTTTTCCATACCCGCTTCCGAATCGTATGGTTCGCTATGGCCAATGGTACGCCCATCATTGTCCCGTAGACTAAAAAGGAATTTACCATCCGTATTCGTCTTCCTTTCAAAATGATTTCGGGTCAAGCGCATGGTATTCAGCTTCCGTAGAATCTTGTCCACTTCAAATTTGTCGGAAAGGGGTACGCTGGTCAAAAGCGTACTTCCATTTTCGGCCTTTAGATTGAAGCGGTAGGTGTTGTCGGTATCTGTATGAATTTCTATCACTTACAGTTTTTAGCAAAAGATACAAAATTTCCCGGTTAACGTTCATTCTGATCCTATCCATTGATTATTCCTTAACTTGTAAACCACAAAGGTAAACCAATGAAATCGCAAGAACTTTCCCAAATCCGGAACATGCTACAAGAGCAAGGTTATATCAGCGACGGTTCCATTGCCATGTCCATTTTCCTCGCCATGCGATTGGAGAAACCTTTGCTTATCGAAGGTCCTGCCGGGGTGGGGAAGACCGAGATAGCCAAGGTAATGGCCAAGGCCCTGAAAACCGATCTGATACGCCTGCAATGTTACGAAGGCCTGGATAGTACCCACGCGCTCTACGAATGGAACTACCAGCACCAACTGCTCTACCTCAAAATGCAGGAAGAGAAAGGAAAGGATGTCAAGGCCTTGGAGGAAACTATTTTTTCGGATAAATTCCTGCTCAAACGTCCCGTGCTGCAAGCCATAACCCATACTAAAAAACCGGTATTGCTTATCGATGAGATCGATCGGGCGGACGAGGAATTCGAGAGTTTTCTGTTAGAGGTGCTATCGGACTGGCAGGTGACCATTCCCGAAATCGGAACGATAAAGGCTACCCATAAACCCCAAATCATTCTGACCGGAAACCGTACGCGCGAACTTTCCGAAGCCCTGCGTAGAAGATGTCTGTATTTATGGATAGACTATCCGGATTTTGAAAAGGAATTGGCCATTGTCAAAGCAAAAGTTCCTGAAGCGGATGCGAAACTGGGGCAACAGATCTGTGCCTTTATGAAAGAATTACGGGAACTGAAACTCGAAAAGACCCCCGGAATCTCTGAGACCATTGACTGGGCAAGGGCCTTGGCAAGTATGCACCTGACACATTTGGACAAGCAGATCGTTGAAGAAACTTTAGGCGTGGTCTTGAAGGACTGGCAAGATATACGGCACACCCAAGATGCGCTTTCGGAATTACTGGAGAAGACCGGGGTTGTTTCAAGAATAGGTTAAATTTCCATCATGCAGGAACAGATGATTCAGCATCAAACAGAACTTTCCTCCAACATGGTTCTTTTATGCCGTTTCCTCAGAAAAAAAGGCTTCCCTTTGAGCGCTGCAGAAGAAGCCGATGCCCTTACTGCGATTACTCAACTTCCCATCCATAAAGAAATCCATTTTAAAAAAGCCCTCAAGGCCATCCTGGCCAAGAACCGCTACCAATTTGAAAAATTCGATGCGTATTACACCGAATTCTGGGAGCAGCTCTCTAGGGCTACGGATTCCAAAACTAAAGAAAAATCCATCCAAAAAGATGCAACATCCGATACCCAAAAACAGCAGGCCCGGTTCGAATCATTAAAAGATTGGCTGAACCTGAATCCATCCGAAGAACAAATGGATATCGCTACGTTTAGCGATCTGGAGGTGCTGACCAAAAAGGACTTCGCCGATCTGAGCGAGGACGAAATGCGTTTGATGATGCGCCTATTAAAACGCTTGGCCAAGAAAATCGCCCATCAAAAAAGTCGCTTACGGAAATCCTCCAAAAAACGGAATACGCTGGATCTCAAACGGACCATCAGGTTAAACCTGCGCAAAGGCGGCGCTATTCAAAGATTGGTGTTCAGCGAAAAAAAGGACAAAAAACTAAAACTGGTACTGCTCTGTGATGTGAGCAAAAGCATGGAGCTGTACAGCCGGTTTTTTGTGCATTTGATCTATGCCTTTCAAAATGCCTATGACAAAATAGAGACGTTCGTGTTCAGCACGGCCCTGCACCGCGTCAGCGATATTCTCGACAATCAGGAATTCGGTAAGGCCTTCGACACGATTTCCGAGCGGGTACCGCACTGGTCGGGCGGCACTACGATCGGAAGCTGCCTGCAGGATTTTGTAACGGAGTACGGTCATGGCATGCTGGACAAAAAAACGATCGTTTTGATTTTGAGCGATGGTTGGGACACGGGCGATGCCCTAACCATGAAATCCGCCATGAAATCCATCTATAAAAAGTCGCGGCGCGTCATCTGGTTGAACCCCTTGGCGGGCAACACCAATTTTTCTCCCGAGGCAATGGGAATGAAGTCCGCTTTACCTTATGTCGATGTATTGGCCTCCGCGCACAATCTGGCAAGTCTAAAGGCGGCTTTACAGGCTGTTCAAAAGCGTCGAAAAGTGCTGATTCCATATTAGCACTGTATTTCAATTATCGTCCTCTTACTTTAAGGACTGTCTTTTTGTCGATTACATAAAAATATCCACTTGAAAAGTAACATTTTTCAATAGTATTTTTTATATTCATAACATCAATACCACCACCTATGAAAATTGATGGTAATTATACACTCGAAACTACCCCCGAAGATTTTTTAAAACTGATCCAAGATCCTGAAACCGTTAAAAAGGTCACACCCGGTATCAAGGAATTGGAAGAAACCGGCCCGAATCGATACAATATTGTGTCCGAGGTACGGGTAGGTCCCGTCAACGGAAAATTCAAGGGCACCCTGTCGGTAAACCTAAAGGAAGAAGAAAATACCTGTATGCTGGAAGTGGATCAAAAAGGCGATATGGGCAATGTTGTCGCGGAAATCGATATGAAACTCTTGGCCATTTCGGAAAAAGAAATTATCGCCAAATACAAGGGCGAGGCCAAAGTATCCGGCAAACTGGCCAGCATGGGGCAGCGGATAATGAGTGGTGTGGTCAGCACCCTGTCGAAACGTTTTTTTAAGGATATGGAAAAGGAATTGAAAGCGAAACAGCAATAGCGTAGTTGTCCCTTGACGTATAGAATTATAGTTGAACCAATTAGTTAATAAATGTAATGTATGACTTTCGAAATAATACGTAAGACCGCAGCCAGAGTAAATAAACTCTATATGAATTCAAACCTCCTTAGTCTTACGTCCTAAATCTTATTTCGGTTTCAATAGGACCGGTAGATAACAACAAATTACATACGTATGAAAATATCTATTAGAATTAACGGCAAGAAACATACCGACGAGGTCGAGCCACGGATCAGCCTGACGCACTACCTGCGCGAAACCTTAGACATGACCGGAACACATATCGGTTGTGACACCAGTGCCTGCGGTGCCTGTACGGTAACTCTAAACGGCGACGCCGTAAAATCGTGCACCCTTTTGGCGGTTCAGGCCGATGGGGCAGAGGTGACCACCATCGAGGGCATGGCCAAAAATGGCGAGATGCATCCGATACAGCAGGCCTTTAAGGAAAAACACGGACTGCAATGCGGTTTCTGCACGCCGGGCATGGTCATGGTGGCGGCCGATATACTTAAGCATACTCCGAATCCTTCCGAAGAAGATATCCGACATGGCCTAAAAGGTAATTTTTGCCGTTGCACGGGGTACCACAATATTATAAAATCGATTCAGCATGCCGCTGAGCTTATAAACAAATAACCCATGGGAAATTACGTAGGAAAACCAGTGAAACGACGGGAGGACGCGCGCTTTTTAAAAGGAGCGGGAACCTATACCGACGATATCAAGCTACGGAAAATGACGCAGTCCGCCTTTGTTCGGAGTCCGTATGCGCATGCCAAGATTTTAAATATCGACACCTCGGAAGCCAAGAAGGCCGAGGGAGTGGTCGCCGTCTTTACGGCGCAGGACGGGTGTGGCGAATTTGGAGTACCCTGCGGATGGCAAGTCGATTTCAAGAACGGGGAAACCATGCGGGAACCGAAACATCCGTTATTGGCCAAGGACAAAATAAGGCATGTCGGGGAGGCAGTTGCCATTGTAATCGCAGAATCGCTGGAACTAGCGCGCGACGCGGCCGAACTCGTCTCGGTAGATTATGAAGAACTGCCGGCGGTGACCGACCCCAAAAAGGCGATGGACAAAGATGCCCCCTTGGTACATGATGACTGGAAGGATAATGCCGCCTTCGACTGGTGTATCGGCAACGATAGGGCTGAGGTGGAGGCCGCCTTGGAAAAGGCCCATCATGTTACCGAAATGGAGTTCCGTAATCAACGTTTGGCTCCCAATGCGATGGAACCCCGGAGTTATATTGCCGATTATGATGTGAACGGGGACAAGTGGACGCTTTATACCAGTACCCAAAATCCGCATTTGATCCGGTTATTGATGTGTGCCTTTGCCTTGGGTATTCCCGAACAAAAGGTCCGGGTAGTTTCGAAGGATGTCGGCGGCGGATTCGGTAGTAAGGTCTATCATTATACCGAGGAGTGTCTGGTAACTTGGGCATCCAAGGAAATCGGAAGGCCGGTCAAATGGACCTCGGATCGTAGTGAAGCCTTTTTGACCGATGCCCAAGGTCGTGACCATGTGGTAAAGTCCAAAATGGGCTTCGACAAGGACGGGAAAATTGTGGCGCATCTTACCGATGAATATTGTGCCATGGGCGCCTATCTTTCCACTTTTGCACCAGCGATTCCCACCTATTTACATGGCACCCTGTTTCAGGGCGTATACACCACGCCGCTAATCCATTTGAACGTTACAGCCCCCTTTACCCATACGGTACCGGTCGATGCCTATCGTGGTGCCGGGAGGCCGGAAGCTACGTATCTCTTGGAGCGTATCGTCTCCAAAGGGGCACGGGAAATGGGCATAGACCCTACCGAAATCCGCTTTAAAAATTTTATCCCGCCCTTTGATGGGGTCGAACAAGAAGGCTACCAGACCCAGGTCGCGTTGCAATACGATAGCGGCAATTACGAAGGTGTATTGAAAAAAGGATTGGAAATGCTGGGTTACGAAGATTTTAGAAAGGAACAGTCAGAAGCCCGAAAAAACGGAAAATTGATCGGGGTCGGATTTTCGACCTATATTGAGGGATGCGGAATCGCCCCATCGGCCGTAGTCGGTGCCCTGGGCGCGCGGGCAGGTCTTTATGAAGTAGGACAGGTACGCGTGCAGCCTACCGGGAAAGTATCCGTCTTTACCGGAAGCCATTCCCACGGGCAAGGGCATGAAACCGTCTTTGCCCAGTTCGTGGCCGATAAATTGGGGATACCTATGGACGATATCGAAATCGAACACGGCGATACCGACCAAGTGGCCTTCGGAATGGGTACCTATGGGTCACGAAGCCTCTCCGTCGGCGGAAGCGCCATCATGAAAAGTATCGATAAAATTTTGGAAAAGGGCGCCAAGATCGCCGCCCACAAACTGGAGGCTGCGGAGGAAGATTTGGATTACGCAGAAGGAAAATGGACGGTCAAAGGCACCGATAAGTCCGTTTCGTTTGGCGATGTTTCCCTGACGGCCTACGTGCCGCACGATTATCCCGAAGGTTTGGAGCCAGGTCTGGATTTCTCCAGTTTTTACGACCCTGCGAATTTCACCTACCCCTTCGGCACCCATATCGCCGTGGTCGAGGTAGATGCCGATACTGGCAGGGTAATGCTCAACCGTTTTATAGCGGTTGACGATGTGGGTAATATTATGAACCCCATGATCGTTGACGGTCAGATCCATGGGGGTGTAGCCCAAGGTGTAGGTCAGGCCCTATTGGAAGAAGTCGTCTATGACGAAGGTGGACAAATGATTACCGGTTCGTACATGGATTATGCCATGCCACGCGCCGACGACCTCCCGATGATAGAGACCGCCAATACGGTGACTCCTTGTCCGCATAATCCGCTCGGTGTCAAGGGTGCAGGCGAGGCGGGTACCATCGGATCTACGCCGGCGGTGGTCAACGCGGTAGTAGATGCCCTGGCGCATTTAGGTGTTACGGACATTCAAATGCCATTAAAGCCGCAGACCGTTTGGAAGGCGATGCAGAATTGAAAAATAAAAACATACCTTATGATACCAGCAAAATTTGAATACATGAAAGTGTCCTCCGTCGGCGAGGCTGTGGATTTGCTTGAAAAGCATGGTTTCGATGCCAAGATATTGTCGGGCGGACATAGTTTGCTTCCTGCGATGAAACTGCGTTTGAACCGGCCCGAGGTGTTGATCGATATTACGGGCATTTCGGGAATGGATTCCATTACCGAGCAGGGCGATGAAATTGTTATTGGTGCCAATTGTACGCACAGCCAATTGTTACGATCCGAGTTGGTCCAAAAACAGGTCAACATTTTAGCTCAGGCTGCCGATACAGTGGGTGACGTTCAGGTTAGAAATAAAGGAACGATCGGGGGCAGTCTGGCACATGCCGATCCCTCGGCGGATTATCCCGCGGTTGTTTTGGCCTGTGATGCCGTAATCGTGGCCGAAGGAAAAAATGGGAGTAGGGAAATAGCCGCAACGGATTTTTTCGAGGGTATTTTCACCACGACCCTAAACGATGACGAGATTATAACGGCCATTCGGTTTCCGAAAATAGCGAAGGGCAATTATCAAAAATTCTACCAGTCCGCCTCGCGCTTCGCCGTAGTAGGAGTGGCCGTTGTCAGGGACGGTGATTCCGTAAAAGTTGGGGTAACGGGTGTATCCGATACACCCTATCGCGCCACTGCAGTTGAAGAAGCCTACGCAGGAAATGGCGATGCCGCCGAACACGCGGTGGATGACATCGAGGTTATGAGCGACCATTTCGCCGATGTTGAATATCGCTCGCATTTGGCAAAAGTAATGGTCAAACGGGCGTTGGAGGCGTAATCGGGTCTTGATTATCTCTTTTGATAACCCGTATCGGATAATACTGTTAGTAGTTTATAGTTATTTCTGCATTTTCAAATAATAGTCCGTCGAGTGCTTGCCCGAACCATAGAAAAGAAAAAACAGGCATACCGACAAGGCCACAAAGGCCAAAATTAGATTCGTGACATTCATTTCCCCAAGGAAATTGGTGAGCACCGCCCCAAATAAAATGGGTAGTTGCGCCAATACGGCCCATCGCGTCAAAAGTCCAATTACGATTAAAAAACCACCTACAAAATGGGCCGGGGCGACATAATGTAAAATACCCATCCCACCGGGTATGTTTTCGAAGGGTTTGATAACTTCGGCCATTTGTGCCTGGTTAGACATAAAGTCGACACCCTTTACAAAAAGAAATACACCGAGAGCTACTCGTAACAAATCTAGTGGATAATACGTATGGGCGTTCGCCCATTTGTTCAATGATTTTATTGTAGCCATGACAAACGATTTACCGCCTACCTAAGGACAATTGCTAAGTGGAAACCGGTAGACGTGATTAGGTATAAGTAAGGTACTCATTTTTAGGGAGATATAAAATTTTTAGTAAAAAAAAATTAATCCAAAAACATCCGGTCGAAAACGAACGGGTCTTCTAAATTCGGGTCGACGGTAACCTGCACAGCATTGGCGCCTCCTTCAATCTGAACCCGTAAAATATTCTTTTCGGGCCAAGGTCGGTTTTCGAACCAAAAATGTCCGTCGCCCTGCATGTAGAGAACAGGTTTACCAAAGGCTTTTGCCGAGGCCCTAAACCGGTCGGTAAAGGAAGTGAATTTTTCGGGACCGACTTCCGTCATGTTCGCATGCCCAAACAACACGGCGGTTTCGATGTCATTCTTTTGAAGTTCAAATTGTTCCTCCACCCAATCTGCATCATCGGCCAAGCGCTTGTCCCATTCCGCTTGATCGTGAACGGAGCTTCCCACTAGGTTCAAGCCTACAAAAAGCACGCTGTTCTCGACCCACGCAAAGTTTTCGGGCCGCTCCTCTTGATACTCGACCGTATGTGAAAATTCCCAATTATCATTGAAATGTAGGAAGTATTCGTTCCAAAGTACCAATGCAGCTTCAGGATTATCGCAATCATTGTATTCATTGTCCCCTAATACCATAAAAGTCGGGGTATTGAAATTTTTCAGCAATCCGCTGATATCTTCGTAGACGCCTTCATCACAAGGGTCGGCTCCAGGCTTGATATCACCGACATGTACTACGAATTCCGAAGTTGCCCTTGTGTTATGGGCATCGATAATAGCAATGAGTCCTTCCCTTTGATCATCGTTGTACGGTACGTCGCCGATTACGGTAAAAAGGGTAGGCGTGTGGGTGTCTGTTGAATCAACGGTTACCATGGAATCGACTTTAGTACCGTTATTATTGTCATCCGGTGGATTTTTATCATCCGAAGTACTGGAACAGCCCACGAAAAGGCCGAAACAAAAAATCAGACATCCTATCTTTGCGATAAGGGATTCCAACGGTATTCCCCATCCAATTTTGTATTGTGTTTTCATTTTTGGAAGTATATCTGCATTAATTACGTTCTTGGAAGGTCTTTGCTCGTTATTTTTAGTTAATTGATTCATTGTTCAAAGCATGGTTGACGCCTGTTTTTATCAGTTTTAGTACAGAAACGTTTTCGTTGTTCCGATGTACGGGGATATACATTAAATTTTAACGGAAATGAAAAAAAGAACTGTTTTATGCTCTAAAGTAGCATAAATCTTCTTTACGAGCAATATTCGCTCTGTTTGTGTTAAAGTCAAAACCGGTATTAAACTATATTTGAAATTGTAGCGAAGTGAAGCGTAATCCTGTCTCTTTATGTGTATCCGATGCACAAACAGTAAAATAGAGCAGTTACGCTAATAAACCTAATACATAATATCTAAAATAAAAAAGCATGCCTTTTATAACAAACAAAAAATCAAAACAGCCCGTAGATATATTTTATGAAGACTATGGAACAGGGCAACCCGTAATTTTAATCCACGGATGGCCGTTGAGCCGCAAATCTTGGGAGCAACAGGTTTGGAAAATAGTTGAGGAAGGTTTCCGCTGTATCTCCTATGATCGAAGAGGATTCGGAATTTCATCACAACCTTGGGGTGAATATGACTATTCCACTTTGGCCAGTGACTTGAATACGATTATCGATGGACTCGATTTAAAGGATGCCGTTATCGTTGGATTTTCAATGGGAGGTGGTGAGGTAGTCCGTTATTTGACGGATTATGGTGCCGATAAAATTGCGAAAGCCGCTCTGATCAGTTCTATTATTCCATTGGTCAAAAAGAAAGATGACAATCCCGATGGTGTACCTGAAGAAGCATTGAACGGAATTAAAAATGCGCTTCAAAAAGACCGAGTAGGCTTTCTAAAAGAGTTCAGTAAAGGTTTCTACAATTATAAGGATAATAAAGATAAGGTCAGCGAAGCCCAATTAGACTATGATTTTATCATCGCGTCGCATGCCTCGCCAAGAGCTACCATACAGACCGCACTGGCCTGGATGAACACGGATTTCCGATCCGAACTTAAGAATGTGACCGTACCTACACTGATTGTACATGGTGATGCCGATGAAACCGTACCAAAGGCTACTTCGGCAGATCAAGCGGCCAAAGGTATTGCCGACAATATATATGAGGTTATCAAGGGTGCACCGCACGGTCTTAATATCACACATTCAGACGAGCTAAATAAGATTTTAATCTCATTTCTCAAAAAATAAATAATGCCACATTTTGGTATGAGTCGGACTTCAAAAGTCCGACTTTTTGCATTTGGAAGAAGCGTTATATGGATAAAACTTCGCAAACTAGTTCGTTAAAAACCATTGGCGCGATTCTCGTGTTGCTACTAATTGCCACAGCATGTAAGCAGGCTCGGAAGGTGGCCGATAGTATTATCCAACCCACTCCTAGGGAGCTGTATGCAAGACAGTTCGAAAATGATTCTTCCCTTTTTAACCCATGGGAAAATGCTTATAAGAATTCATTAATGGATAGTATCCAAATAGAACTACCTTATGCGGAACGAGGTATTTTTTTTACAAAAAATAGGGATGTCTATTCATATAATTTACTGCTGCAAAGGGGAGAGGTTTTACATGCCAAAGTGCGAACGGATAGCCTATCTCCTCCTATCTTTATTGACCTTTATGAACAAACATCCGATACGTTATCGACGTATATTTTTACCGCCCGGAGTGAAAACGGTCAAGGAAGTTTAAAAAAAGCGGTTGAAAAATCCGCAATCTATAAAGTCATTGTACAACCGGGTATTGGTACAACGACCCATTTTCAACTCGAACTATATAGCACACCCTCTTATTCATTCCCAGTGACGGGTAAAAACACTGAGGCTATTCAAAGCTTTTGGGGCGCCGACAGAGCGGGCGGTCGAAGAAGTCATAAAGGTGTCGATATATTTGCCGACAGGGGCACACCGGTAATAGCGGTAACCGAAGGTAGGGTAAGCTCAACCGGCGAAAGGGGATTGGGCGGAAAGCAGGTGTGGTTAAAATCTTCACTTATGGGAAATTCACTCTATTATGCCCATTTGGACAGCATTCTTGTTAAAACCGGCAAGCGCGTGCAAATTGGTGATACGCTTGGCCTGATTGGTAATACCGGTAATGCGCGGACGACAGCGCCCCATTTACATTTTGGAATTTATGAGGGATATCGTGGCGCTATCGACCCCTTGCCATTTATCCGAATCAATACTAAGCCTATAATGAGTGCTGGGCAAGTTTCGTTCGAATTCCCAAAAATTACTGTTTCTGCTAAAAAGGCAAATCTGCGGCAAGCACCTTCCGTTCAGGGAGAAAAAGTCGGGGAGGCAGAAAAGAATGATACTTTGTCCATTCTAGGAATCACCAAAAAATGGGCGCATATTAAAACGGAAATGGGAGGCAAGGCTTATGTGCACCTTAGTCTGATTGATTTATACCCGAATGAAAATCCCTGAAAGCAGGATAATTTTTTATTAATTTTTCGATACAGTTATCAAAACCGGCAAATGGTCCGAAATATATTTGAGATTTTCCAAACGGTCGTCGATATGCATATATCTTTCAACCGCAAGGTTTTTCACAAAAATATAATCGATTCGACGATCCAAGACCCTATTTGGATCAAAACCGTTAAATGAACCAGTCGGTCCGTAAAATGGTGTTTTGGTAATTTCTTGACCATCTTTCATATAGCCTTTAATGGTTTGCACGGGTTTTTCGTCGGGGGCTAAGTTAAAATCCCCCGTCAAGATCACTGGGAGATTATCGGTATTGATTTCTTTGATTTTGTCAATAATAAGTTGGGCGGATTTTTCACGGGCGATTTTTCCCTTATGGTCAAAATGGGTGTTGAACACCCATAATTTTTCACCTGACTCGAGGTTTTCAAAAAGACCATAGGTACAAATACGCTCCAATGCGGCATCCCATCCGACCGAAATTTTTTCCGGAGTATCCGAAAGCCAAAACGTGTTATGTTTGAGAACTTTATATCGGGTAGAATCAAAGTGAATTTCAGAATACTCCCCTTTTTGTTTACCATCCTCCCGACCTACACCGATATAGGAAAAGTCCGTTAGGCTGCTGTCGATATAAGTGACTTGTCGGTGTAATGCTTCTTGCATACCGATAAACGATGCACCGTAATGTTCGATCAGTTCGATCAATTTTCCTTTACGATCGTTCCAGTTATTGACCGTATCGTTTACGTTGTCGTATTTGATATTGTAGGTCATCACCTTGATTTCTTGGCCGCAAAGCGTTGATGAACCAATGAACAGCAGTAGTGCAAAGAGTCGATTTAATAGCATTTCGGAGTTTTTTAATTGGATTTAAATGTAAGGATTTACCATTCATTTACCGAAGTCAGGGTTGATTTTTTCAGTATCGGTTTTTGATTGAAAAGAACCGATTAAAATCTTGCACAGCAATCGAATAGGATATACCTTTTCCATACGTTTTTAAACCTTATTTTTCGCTGCCAATACCTTGTTTATGAAAGCTATAGACCAAAATGTAATCCGTCAAATCTTTGTCCTGCTCCTTATATTATTAATTGGGGGATTGATTTTTTTGGAGATGGTGCCTTATCTCTCAGGGGTTTTGGGTGCCATTACCATTTATGTACTCTTCAGAAATTGGATGGCAAAATTGATTACAAAAGGATGGAATCCCAATCTCGCGGCTGCACTAATCATGTTCATTTCGTTTGTGCTGATATTGGTGCCGGTAGGCGGTCTGGTGCTTATGCTTGGCAACAAGGTTAGCAGTGCGGTAGACAAATCGGAAAGTGTAATCGAGGCCGTCAAGAATCAGATGTCTACGATTGAAAACACCATAGGTTATGACCTGACCTCGCAAATGGATTTTTCAGGGGCTTCGAGCTGGTTGACCAATAACCTTCAAGGTCTTGCCGGGGGCACTTTTAATATTTTTATTTCCATCGCCATTATGTACTTTTTGCTATTCTATATGCTTACCAATCGTAAAGAGTTGCGCGAGTCGATGTTCGAATATCTGCCTATCAGTAAGAAAAATCTAAAGATTATAGGCGATGAGGTACAGAGTATGGTGCGCTCTAACGCGTTAGGGATTCCCTTGGTGGCGGTAGCCCAAGGTATAGTAGCCTTGATCGGATTTTTTATATTTGGGGTACCCAATCCCTTTTTCTGGTTCGTCATTGTGGCGGTGGGCTCCATGATTCCCTTTATAGGCACTTTGATTGGCATAATCCCCGTCTTTATACTGGGCATTTCCAACGGAAACGATTTTCAGGCTTGGGGCATTTTGATTTACGGCTTTGTAGTCGTCGGATCAACTGATAATTTGATACGTTTATATGTGCTTCGAAGGCTGGATAATGTACACCCGCTCATTACCTTGATCGGGGTCATTATCGGTGTTCCGCTGTTCGGGTTTATCGGGCTGATTTTCGGACCCTTGTTGATCAGTCTTTTCTTGATTGTAGTTCGAATCTATAAGAAGGAATACGGAGAACGGAACGGGGTCGAAAGCGGACAGTTGTAGGAGCTGAGGAAAATACTAGGGTATTATTATCTAGTTTATTATCTAGTTAAAGGTTAAAACCCTGCAATTTCTTTGCTTTTAAAAAACTATGGACTTCCAGTCCATAGTGGTTTATTTTTTCTCCGCATCCGCAAGCTTTTTGGTATCCACAAACTGTTGAAATGAAGTCACTTTTCCGTCTTTTAATGTCCACAAATGAGCCGCTTGGGCATTGTAAGCTTTACCGGTTTCTTTATTTTTTGCATCATATCTTAAAGTTGCCAACACTTTATTATTGCTCATGTCGTGAAGCTCAATATCAGTTAATTTGAAATATTCATGGTCAGCGCCAAGTCTTGCAAAGACACCATTTAAAACCGCGTCTGGACCTACATAAGGATTGCCATCTGCCAAAGAATTACTTTCGGCTTCGTTCCATTCAATTTTAGGATGCATACTGCCGAGAACTATTGGCATTTCCCCTGTTGCAAAAGCATTGTATAGTTTGTCAATGATTTGGATGTTTTGATTGTTTTTCATAATAGTAGTTTTAATTATTTATGTTTTAATAGGGATTATTCTTCTCTGGGCAAACGTAAATTCTCCCGCGAAATTTGATACATAAGTGCTGCAATTACGCTGCGTTGGTCTTCATATCGCGTTCGGGAACATATTCTAGAACATCTAAATTGGTGTGCTCTTATGAAAATGTTTTTCATATGCTTGTTTATTTCTTATTAAGTTAAGTTTCAATTAATTGTTTGTCAAAATCTAAAATAGTATAAATGCTGTATTTTGCATGGTTGCTGCAAATTTTCATGGTTGCTAAACCGAAACAGGTGGGTCATTCCATCCACCAATGCAAATAACGGCTGCATGCATTACTTATACCCCGTTGCAACCGCTACAATTATTGCCATTGCCCCGACCAACAACATCAAAAGGGTCGGCCTCCAAGCAAACTTGAACCATTTGTTATAAGGGATTCCACTAACGGCCATTATCGCCATCAAGGCGCCATTGGTAGGTACGATCATATCTCCCATTATGGCTCCGTACTGGTAGGCCATCACACAGGTTTGTCTAGAAAGCCCGATCAAATCCGACAGCGGTACCAAAACCGGCATGGTCATTACCGCCTGCCCCGAATAACTTGGAATAGGGAAATGCAGAACGGTATGGGAAAACATCATAAGTACCCCGGAAATGGACGGCGGCAGCTCTTTTAAAGGACCAAAAAGACCGTAAACAATAGAGTCTATGATCATCCCTTCTTTTAAAATTAATGAAATGCAGTTTGCCAGACCAATGATCATTGCGGCAAATACCATCTCCTTGAATCCTTCTATGTAGAATTCGCCTGTTCGGTTTGCGCCAAGTTTAGCGATCAGCCCCGAAATTATGCCCAATGCAAAGAAAGAGGCGGATAACTCTATAAATCCCCATTCATATTGCAGCATTCCGTACGTCACTACTGCAAAGGTCAGCCCTAAAAGAAATAGGATAATTCCACTTCTAAGGCTTATCGACTCTTCTGTTGACGACATTTCCATTTTTTCTACCCTGTTCTTTTTGGCGTAGTGTATGAGATATAGTACCCATATGACAAAGGCAATAAATAAGACTACAAGTCGCAATTCACTTCTTGAAAGAAGTGGCAACCCAGCTTCTTTCTGCGCAATAAGAACACCAAAGGGATTAGAGGGACTAAAAGCGCTCCCCAAAACCGTGGATCCGTAACTCATGTAAAGTATTGTGAATACGT
>JAGXIC010000275.1 GCA_024635875.1 Pricia sp. | reverse complement strand
GTCACCATCATGGCGAGGGCCGAAAAATAAATGATCGGAAATTGTGCTTTTATTGCTTTCATGTTTAAGCCAAAGTATCCTTTGAAAAAACTATATACCTTTTGAAGGTAACAGTTTAGCGGTCAAATTTATGTTAAAACCAAAAATTATCAATATAAAACTGATTTTCAATATCTTCAATGATACATGAAACTCTTCAAAAAGCTATCATATAAAGATAATCTACGATAGACCCGTAGAAATAGATGGATGCCTTTTTCGAAAGATAGGTAGCAACAGTTGATGCCACCTATATAAATGTAGGCCTTATTTTTCTATATTTGGCTTACATCGTAAACAAACACCAAAACCGTAAACCCAAACTAAAAAAATGCAAAAATTTTTTGTCCAGCGGCGGATTCGTTTCACATACATGATAATCTTCATAGGTATACTGTTATCTGGAGGATGCAAAACAAAGGAAGAAAAAGCACCGGTCAAGAATGATAGTCCCGAACGCCCCAACATCGTCATCATCTACGCCGATGACCTTGGATACGGCGAACTGGGCGTTTACGGTGCCACCGAACTGAAAACTCCCAATCTCGACAAACTTGCCAACGGCGGCATGCGTTTTACCAAGGGTTACGCTTCTTCCGCTACCTGTACCCCAAGCCGATACGCCCTGCTCACGGGTACGTATCCTTGGCGGAATAAAAGCGCCAAAATTCTTCCGGGCACCGCTCCCCTGATCATTGACACAGCGCAGATGACTATCCCCAGAATGCTCAGGGAACAAGGGTATAAAACGGGTATTGTAGGGAAGTGGCATTTGGGACTGGGTAACGGAAACGTAAACTGGAACGAACGTATCGCTCCCGGTCCAAATGAAGTAGGTTTTGAGCAGAGCTATATCATGGCGGCCACCCAAGACCGGGTGCCAACGGTCTATATTCAAAACGGAAAGGTGTTCAAGCTTGACCCGGACGACCCTATTTTGGTGAATTACGATACCAACTTTCCGGGGGAACCGACGGGCTTGGACAATCCTGAACTGTTGAAAATGAAATGGCACCATGGCCATAATAACAGTATTGTAAACGGAATCCCCCGCATTGGTTTTATGAAGGGCGGGGAATCGGCCAAATGGGTCGACGAGGATATGGCGGACACCTTTCTGGCCGAGGCCCAAAAGTATGTTGCCGCGCATAAAGCCGAACCTTTCTTTCTGTATTATGCCTTGCAGCAGCCGCACGTACCGCGTACTCCTCATCCCCGTTTCGAAGGAGCGTCTGGCATGGGGCCCAGGGGCGATGTTATCGTAGAGGCCGATTGGGTCGTGGGGGAGTTCATTAACACTTTGGAATCCGAGGGGCTTCTTGAGAACACCCTTATCGTATTTTCGAGCGATAATGGTCCCGTTTTAAACGACGGCTATTATGACGATGCAGTTGAAAAGCTGGGTAACCACAAACCGGCCGGACCTTTACGCGGCGGAAAGTACAGTCTTTTTGAGGCCGGTACACGTGTCCCATTTATCACTTATTGGAAAGGTCGTATTTCTCCCGGTGTTTCGGATGCCTTAGTCTCGCAACTTGATCTGCTCACCTCATTGGCCAATTTGGTCGGCAGCGATAAAAAGGGCGAGGATAGTGAGGATCTGTTGGATGTATTCTTGGGAAAAAGCAATATGGGCCGCGACCAGATTGTTCTTGAGGCTACCAGCCGTACCGCTTTTCGCCAAGGGGATTGGGCCATGATTCCTCCTTATGACGGTCCTTCGATAAACCAGTCCGTTAACATCGAACTAGGGAACGACAATGAATATCAACTCTATAACCTCGAGGAAGATATCGGACAGCAAAATAATCTGGCAGAATCACATCCTTTGAAATTGAAGGAGATGATAGCTACCTATGAAGAGATTCGGGGAAATGGGACGGATAATTTGGAAGCTTTGGAGCTGAAATAAGAAGTTTGATTTTAAATTCGAGCCATTTTAATGTTAAAAAGCTAAATATCATAAATTCACCGAATTGACATGAAATGAGACTAGCTTCGGTTAGCATTGTATTGTTGTTAAGTGCCACGTTTAGCTGGCTCGGTTGTTCTTCAAAATCATCCGGGTCCAAGACCAAAGATGATGCTGCACCAAAAAAAACCAATATCATCCTTTTGATGGGTGACAATCACGGATGGGAAGAAACGGGATACAACGGGCAGCATTATTACCGGTCGCCACCCGAACCGATAGGGTACTTTTACGCCAAATCGCTGCATTCGGCCCGAAGGAATGGAGAGATCAAGGAACTTTACGACATATAGAACGCCCCGGG
Source organism: Pricia sp. (assembly GCA_024635875.1). GTDB lineage: Bacteria > Bacteroidota > Bacteroidia > Flavobacteriales > Flavobacteriaceae > Pricia. Next base: position 11,648 of record JAGXIC010000275.1, on the reverse strand, counting down.
CGAGACTAATAACCTAATACATAGCTACCCTGAAATCGTGACCGATCTTGAAAACCATCTGAAAACTTGGCAGGAATCCGTACACCATAGCCTTACCGAAAAGGATTATGAAAAAGACCGAAAGTAGGGATGGTATCCTTGTGGGATAGTCCCGAAATTTATTTGAGAGATTCAAAATCCTCGACCTTTAAGCCTTTCTCGACATAATAGTTTTCATCCCGAAATTCGAATCGCGTAGGGTCAAAATCTCCGACCAGTGTGACATCCGCTTTTTCCGGCACTTCCATTCCCATGGTCCAGAATACACCGTTGACCAACAGTCTTCGGGTGCCTTCGATCAACATATCGCTGGCCGCACCGACCGTTGTGGTGAAAGCCTTACCTTCTTTACCGCCGGGCAATTGGTAGCTTTTGGTCCATGCAATGGGCATTTTGACCTCGTTTACGGGTATCCCTTCATTGTTGACGGCGGCCAGTTCATCGTCTGAGGGCTGCATCCCGTAATGGATATCGGTTACATCGTATTCTCCTTTTCGGTTCATTACCTGACCGTAGAGAATAGGTTCCGCGTCGCCGGGTAGGGGCAACCGTACTTCATAAACATCGGAAGCGCCCCAAACATCGCCGTCTTCAATACCATTGGTAATGGGATGGTCTTTCGCATCGCCGAAAACCATTCCCCGTTGACTTTGCTGCTTGTGGTGGCCATGATGCGCAATCCAATGCTCGCCGAGCACGAGACGGCCGAAGCCACCGTCCCACTCCTTTTTTTCGCCCTTGTAATAGTTGCCATAATGTGAATAGGACGATTCGGAATCCTTGGGAAACATAAAAGCGTGGGTCGCGGTACGGATGCCCATGACCGGATTTCCCGCCATCAAATAGTCATCGATATATTTCATCTGTTCATCGGGCAAAGCACGGAACCTAGTAAAAATGACCATCATATCGGCTCTTTCCAAATCTTCCAGTCCCGGAATGTTGTTTACATAATTTGCATCAATAATCCCTGGCGTTTCGGGATTCTGGGCAAAAAGCACGGTACACCTAAATCCGTGGTGTTGCGATAGTATTTTGGCCAGTTGCGGCAAGGCTTCCTCGGAGCGGTATTCCTCATCCCCCGAAATCAGCACAATGTGTTTCGCATCGGCACCATCCCCCTCAAACGTCAACCATTCTTTTGGCGATTCGACCTGTTGCGTAGTTTCTGCAACCGCTTTCTTATCTTCTTTACAGGCAAACAGCACACAACAAATAAAAATATAGATTAAGTTTTTCATCTTAGAGGGTATAATTTAAAATTATTTTTCTTGCCAGTTGCAAAATATAGTTTACGGTCAACTTCAAAAAAATTTAGGAGTTTATGAGTTGAGAAGTTTAGTTTTTTCTTTCAATCTTTAAAAGGTCACTCCCCATTACTCACTTAATTCAAAACAGTCTCTAAATCTCGAGTCCTTTTTTAATCAACCGTAAACCTTCCGTATAAATCTCCTCCGCCGGCGAATAATCCCGCCAAACATTGATGGCGTTAGCAAAATCTGGAATGATGGTGCTAAAGGCTTCAATGGTCAGCCATCCATCATAACCGATTTCATTGAGGGTGTCAAAAACAGCATTCCAATGAACCTGCCCGCTGCCCGGGGTACCCCTGTCGTTTTCGCTGATATGTACGTGTTTGAGCACTGGGGCAATGGTTCTTAGGGCTTCCGCTTGGCTTTTCTCTTCGATATGGGCGTGATGGGTATCGAACATGGCGCCCAAATTCGGATGGTCTACCGCTTCTACCAAGGTTTTCAGGTCGGCCATCGTATTGTATAGATAGCATTCAAACCGGTTGACGGCCTCGGGCGTTAAAATAATATTGGCTTCTTCTGCATATTCGGCGGCCTTTCGCAGCTGCTCGGCACTGCGTCGACGTTCATCTTGGGTCGGCGGCTGTCTTGTGAAATAGGCGAAAGTGGAATGAAAAGGCCCACAAATAATCTCAACGTTTGATGCCTCGGCAATATCGATCGACCATTTTAGTTTGTCCAGTCCGGCTGCACGGAATTTGGCATCGGGACTGGCGATATTCTCTTCCGGTGCCAAACTTGCGACCGCGGTCACGCCCATTTCGATTTCGGAAAAATGACGCCCAAGTTTTGAATAATGTGCGACATCGCCTTCTCCCAAAAACAACTCAATACCATCATATCCGGATGCTTTCAAGGTATCCACTATTGGGTAGTGTTCTTCAGTAACATGGTTTGTCCAAAGCAACATGTTCATACCGATTTTCATGACTTCCTGTTTTGTTATTTATGAATTACACCTAAAAAACCATCCCATTCAAATATAATTGGAAACTCAAAAGTAAAATTCCTATATTTTCTGAAAGACTGACACTTTTTTATCTCTTGAAAACATCGGAATTACTATGAGTTGGTCCTGACTAAGAAATACCTGTCTTTATGTTCAAGAACAATTTTTGATATTCATGGGGACTCATCTTTACAATCGATTTGAACTGCCGATTAAAATTGGATAGGGTGTTGAAACCACATTCATAGGATATTTGCGAAATATTGAAATTATCCTCCAAAAGAAGTTTACGGGCATTTCCAATCCTGATTTCGTTTACGAAACGTGTAAAGGTCTTATTCGCCCTTGGTTTGAAATATCTACAAAACGAGGTAGTGGTCATATTCAATAGATTGGCCACATCCTGTAATTCTATTTTGGTCCTGAAATGTTTCATGACGTAATCGTAGACCAATTGCATCTTTTCGGCGTCATCAGTTTTAAAGACGGTACGGTACCCAGGGCTTGACAGTAAATTGTATTCATCGCTGTTCGCCATGACTTCCAAAATTTCCAATAATTTGATGATTCGGCGAAAGCCCTTTTTTGGTGCGATCTTTTGCATGAGACGATACACTTTGGTAGGCGTATCCCCATAAAATTCCATGCCCCTTGACGCATTTTCGACCAACTTCTTTAAGGCGTAAAATTCTTCACGGCGCAAAAGTGGCGGACTCATGAGCTCTTGATCAAAATAGATGACCATGGCGTGGGTAGAAAGCGCACTGTCCTTTTCAAAATAGGGGTCATCACTACGCCATAAATGGGGAAGGTTCGGAGGGGTTAGTACTAGGTCGCCCTCTTTAAAAGTTTGTACGTTATCTCCTATAAATCGCGTTCCTTTTCCTTTAATGATGTAGGATATCTGAAATTCGGGATGAAAATGCCAATGCGGGTTAAAATAGGGGCTGGTCAGATCTTTAAAAATAAAGGCCTGTCTTGTAGTAATTGTTTTTTCAATATTAGGGCTGCTCATAATTTTCCCTTCAAATAGGTTCTACAGGAAAGATAAGGCAAAAAAGTGTCATCTTTTACGAAGATATAGGAAATATCAATGCGGATGGTGTATTAGCTTTGTATGGATGGTACTTAGGATATTAAAAAAGAACGGCATATTATTTAAGAAAGACACAAAATTAGGCATCTGAAATTACCGGATGCATTAAAATAATATGGGGTTCTGTAATCAATTATAGGGATATTACCTATATTTATAGAGCCTTCACAACTTTGGGAAGCCGAGTTTGTTAAATGGTCTTAGTAGAAATTGAATTCAAAAATATAACAGATGCCAAAAAATAATTTTCCAAAATTACATAATGCTTCTTGGCCAGGTGTGGTCGGTAAAGGTCCCGACTCCGAACCCGCCATCGATATCGATACCCTGATCGACCTTACGGCAAACGCGGAGGTCAATGGTATAAAATTCGACGGTTTCGATCTTTTCGCGGCCGATCCGCATTTGGATATCGACGCTGATGATGACACTATAAAACGCTTGGTGGATAAGGCCAGGGCAAAAAATCTGGAAATCGGTAGTTTGGTAGCCCCTGTATGGGCAGGTACTGGTGGCGGTTCGGCCATGGGTTCCTCCAAAGAACGGCAGCAATTTGTCACTCAGGTACGTAAAGCTTGCGAAATCGGACAGAAGCTTCGTGAACTCGGTATAAGGCCATACGGAGTGGTCCGTATCGATTCGTCCGTGGACCCTAAAAGCTGGGCGGTCGATCCTGCAGGCAATACCAAATTGATAGCCCAGACCTTCCGGGAAGCCTGTGATATTGCTGCCGATTACGGCGAATCCCTCGCCGCGGAAGGTGAGATCTGCTGGGGCGGGATGCAAGGCTGGAAAACCATGATCACTACCTTGGAGGCAGTTGATCGACCCAACATCGGATTTCAGGCCGACATGGCACATACACTTCTGTATTTATTGGGATACAACAAACCCGACGAACGCATTTTGCCCAAAGATTTCAATTGGGATGACAGGGCGACCTTGACAAAAGGACTCGAAGAGTTGACCGCCGCCCTTCGCCCTTGGACGATAGATTTTCACGTCGCACAGAACGACGGCACCGTCTTCGGTTCCGGTTCTCACGACAAAACGGGAAGACATTGCCTGGCCGACGACCCCAACGGAAAATTGGATATCGCCGTCGATGCCGGTCACTGGCTCCGCGACGAAAACGGAAACCTGACCAAAAAGATCAAACACATCTGCTGGGACGGTTGCATGTTCCCCAACGAAGTTATGATGAAACCCAAGACTTGGAACGATATTTTGGGTGCCATGATACAGGTTCGGGAGCTTCACGGGTGGTATGAGAAGGAGTAGGCGGTGGCAGTATCGGTTGGCAAGCTTTTAAGCTACGAGTTATGGGTTCAGAGTTATGAAGTTTCTTTTTCAGATTGAACTCTTTTGTTTAAAAGAACCACGGATTATAACTAGAGTACGCATATAGCTAATGAATAAAAAATCACCTAGTGCTATGTTAACGTCAAAAGACGCATTGGATTATGCATTGATTTTGACTTAACACAGCACTATAATAATAGTATATAGAAAATGAGCAACAAAAAAGACTTAAGAATAGGTCTGGTAGGCTACGGTTTTATGGGGAGAACCCATTCCAATGCCTATAAACGGATACCCAATTTTTTCCCCGATTTAAAATTTAATCCCATTTTGAAGGCAGTTTGCGCCCGAAACAAAGAAAGGGTCACCGCATTCGCCGAACAATGGGGCTATGAGTCCGTCGAAACGGATTGGCGAAAACTCGTTGCCCGAGACGACATCGATGCGATAGATATTTGCACCCCGAACAATATGCATGCGGAAATTGCCATTGCGGCAGCGGAAGCTGGAAAAATGGTACTTTGTGAAAAACCCTTGGCCCGAACGGTTGCCGAAGCCCAGCCGATGGTAGATGCCGTTGAGAAGGCCGGGGTGGCGAACACGGTGTATTATAATTACAGAAGGGTTCCCGCCGTTACCTTGGCAAAACAATTGATAGATGCCGGAAAACTGGGCAAAATCTTTCACTACCGCGCGAACTTTTTACAAGATTGGACCATTAGTCCCGAACTACCACAAGGTGGTGAAGGATTGTGGCGGTTAGACAATGCCGCTGCCGGATCTGGGGTAACGGGAGACTTATTGGCACACTGCATCGACACGGCCATGTGGTTGAACGGGGGCATTAAAGATGTGTCCGCTATGACCGAAACTTTTATAAAAGAACGGGTACATTCCAAAACAGGCGAAAAACAGGAAGTGACCATCGACGATGCCTGCTTGTTCCATTGTCATTTTGATAACGGATCGCTGGGCTTGTTTGAATCCACCAGATATGCACGGGGTCACAAGGCGCATTATACCTTTGAAATAAATGGCGAACATGCCTCCATCAAATGGAACCTGCACGACCTGTCGCGGCTGGAATATTTTGACCACCGCAACGAATCCATAGAACGCGGCTGGCGTTCCATTCATGTCACCGACGAAGACCAGCCTTATATGGATAAATGGTGGGTTCCCGGACTATCCATCGGATACGAGCACAGTTTTGTACACCAGATTGCCGATTTCCTAAAGGCTTTGGAAGAAGGAAAACCCTGCTCCCCAACCTTTAAGGAAGCCCAAGAAACCCAGAAAGTTTGCGAGGCCGTTCTGGAATCGGCGAAATCGAGAAGTTGGAAGGATACTGGGGTGGAGTGGAAGTGAAAATAGGCAGTACCAGTTTTCAGTCAGCGACCCGCGTGAAAACGTTCAAGGTTTAATCGCTACTGCGCAGCTGTTCAAGGTTCAAAGTTTTTTTTAACATTGAACCTTAAACGCGCCTTCGGCGCAATTGAACCCCTGTGCTGAGCGCAGTCGAAGCATTAAACCAAAATACCTAAAAGCATAAATCAGACGATTACCCTGAAAAAAAACAATGAGCCAACAACTAAGAGGATTCTGCCTACAGGGCAGGGAAAAAATTTACCCGGGTGAAGGCGTGAACCTTACCGCCAATACCTCGGTGGTCGATATGGAAATCCCCAAGCTTAAGGAAGGGGAGATTTTAGCGAAGACCTTATATACCGGGATTTGCGGTTCCGATAACAGTGCCTCTTTGGGCAAGCCGAATTTCGATTGGGTCGAACGGCCGCGGATTATCGGCCACGAGTTCAGTGCCGAAATACTCGAATTGGGCCCCGGTAATCACGGCGATCTCAATGTGGGCGACCGTTTTACGCCCTTGGCCATGTTGGGCTGCCAAGATGAGGATTGTCCCGCCTGTAGCGTAGCGAAATGGAACCTGTGTCCCCAAAAGCAGATTATCGGCTTTCATAGAAATGGCGGTTTTGGGCAACAGGTGGTGTTGGAATCCGACAGGGTCGTACCGCTCATGGATGGACTCACTCCCGAGCAGGGAGCATTGGTGGAGCCTTTGTCCGTGGTGGTCAACGCCCTGCATAGCAAATGCCATATCAAGCCCGGTGACGATGTCGTCGTTACCGGATGTGGCATCATAGGCCTGATGTCCGCCGAATTGGCTAAGGCAGCGGGTGCTAGGGTCTTAGTGACGGGAATAGCCCATGACCGTGACATCCGTCTAAAGAAAGCGAAGGAACAGGGATTTATAACCATTGAGGTAACACCGGAAAATACGCTCGCCCAACAATTGAAAGCAGGAATCAAAGATGCTAACGGAATCCCTTTTGGAAACAAGGGTCAAGTCGACTTGCTAATAGAGTGCTCCGGAGTGTCACAGGTGCTGGCCGAAGCCATTTCCGTGGTTCGCCCGGAAGGCGATATTTGTGTCATCGCTACCTATCCCAAAGAAGTAGCGATCAACGCCACACATTTGACCCGAACCTCGCTGAACATGCGCGGCTCCATGGGATCGTGTCGGGCGGATTATATGGTTGCCCAAAAATTGATGGCAACGGGCGTTTTCCCCTCCGAAGCCTATATCGACATGTATGATTTTTACGATATTACCCAAGCCTTCGAAGATTCGATTTCCGCCAACAATGTGAAGGCAGTGGTCAGAATGAATTGAACGAATGCAGGGTGGTAAGGGCAATTAGGTGAAGTAAGCCTTTTTTCCTTGGTTGGTTCAAAGTTCAATCGCTGCTTCGCAGCTGTTCAAGGTTCAAGGTTTATTTCTTTCAACCTTAAACCTTGAACGCGTCTTCGGCGCCATTGAACCTTAAACCAAAACACCAAAGAACTCGAATTAAAAAACAGTATCGAAACAAATCTAACATTTCAAATGAGCAGAATATTCATAACAGGTGGTACGGGTTGCATCGGATCGGTCACGATATATAAATTGTTACAGTCTCCCGATGTCGAAAAAATCGTTATCGCTACACGCTCTAGCAATACAGATGCCCTAAAACTTTGGCTGGGCGAAGGTTTGGACGCGCGTTTGGAATTTGTAAAGCTTGATGTCTCGAATTACGACGCCATAACGGAACTGTTGCCAAAAATCAATCCCACTCACATTATACATCTTGGTGCATATCAGAGTCCCGATTGTTCAAGCGACCATATCGGTGGAATGCAGATCAATACCGGGGGCACGATGGCACTTTTCGATACCGCTGAAAAATTACTGGATCTAAAGCGTTTTGTTTTTGCAAGTTCCGCAGCGGTTTATGGCAAAAGGGCAATGTACTCCCAAGAACTTATTTCAGAAAATGTTCCCTTGGCACCGCCAAACCACTACGGAATTTGGAAATTGGCCGGAGAGCATTTGGCCCGTTTCTTTAATGATAATACGGGCGTACCGACCCTATGCCTGCGAATAAATACAACCTATGGCAAGGGTCGCGACAAGGGAAAGACCTCGGCCCCGACCAATGCGATGAAAGCGGTGGCCATGGGTGCCGTATCCGGAAGTGCGATTCCCTTCGAAATGCCCTATCAGGGTCGTGAGAATTATCACTTCGTAGAAGATATCGGCAGTTATTTTGCCGAATGCGCCTTACAGCCCTTTGAAGGATTCGGTGCGTTTAATGTCAAAGGAAAGACCATCCCTATTCCCGAATTTTTAAAAATTATCGAAAAAGAGGCCGCTATGCTTGGCATGGGTGATTTTGCGCATTTCTCCATAGCCGATGGTGCGGATCCCAATCTTTTTGTTTGCGATCTTAACCATGGAAAAATCGATACGACGTTTAAAGAGCTGCCCTTGACACCGATTGCCGAGGGAGTGCGGAAGTCTCTCATAGCGTTTAGGGATATGGCAAAAAAAGGTACTTTGGAATTCTCAAGTCCCGCCTCATGAAAACAGTCGGAATTGGATTTATCGGAGCGGGCGACATCGCCGACCTACACGCCGAAGCCATAAACGGACTTGCCGGCGCCGAGTTGGTCGGCTTGTGGAACCGAACGGCTGAAAAAGGGAAAGCCAAAGCCGCAAAATTCGGATGCAAGACCTTTGCTTCGGTCCAAGAATTGCTCGAAGACCCAAAAATCGATGCCGTTTTTGTGTTGACCAATATGGAAACGCATTGCGATTACACGATACAGGCGGCAGCCGCCGGAAAGCATATTTTGGTCGAAAAACCGGCGGCTTCCACCATTGCCGAATTAGAGCGGATGCAAGATGCCATAGATAAAGCAGGCGTACAATGTATGCCCGTGCACAACTACATCTACGAACCGGGAATCAAAAGGGCGAAATCCATGATTGAAAACGGGCGGTTGGGCGCTATCACCCAATTCTATATGATGTACAACATCCATCATGCCCACGATATCAGGGCACGTTATCCGGGTGTCATCCGGCAGATCTTGACCCATCATAGCTACACCATGTTGTATTTGGCCGGGCAACCGAAGACCGTTTCCTGTTTAAAACATACCTCCGACCCAACCTTGGCTCCGCAAGAGAACGTGGCCATGGCGAACCTACAAATGCAGAACGGAGCCTTATCCCATCTTTGCGCCAGTTTCGCCAACGACGACCATGCCGGCGATCCATGGACCTGTATCATCAAGGTCATCGGCACAAAAGGCAGCACTCGATATAGTTACCGCGATTTTGTAATCAACGATGCCAACGGTCCACATTCGCAAACCTATCAGTGCTATCCTGAATCCATAAAAAATACGGCGGTACATTTTATAGATAAGGTCATCCGCAATAACGGAAAACCCTTATCGAGTTTGGCCGATGCGATTACCTGTCAGCAAATTATCGAAGCTTGTGAACGGTCGGAGGCGGAGGGAATACATGTGGATTTGGACATGGGAAATGAGATTTTAGACGTAAAACATAAAACCTAAGACAAAAAACATAAGACATGAGACAGGAAAAAGTGTATGAGTTTACATTATTGTTTTAACACCCAGCAACCAGCATCTCAAATCTCACGTCTAAAATCTAACATCTAACAAGAAACAAATGTTAAAAAGAAACAGAAGTATAATTGGATCAGTAATCTTGCTGTTCTGTTTTTTCATCGGCTGTACCGACAAGGAAGAGAATACCATAACAGTCCAAGATCAAGACCGCATCGTACTAATCGGTAACAATCTCGCTTCCCGAATGATGAATTTCGGGCATTTCGAGACCGAGTTGCAGCTGCGTTATCCCGATAGCACGTTGTTCATCCGAAATATGGGCGATGGGGGAAACACGCCCGGTTTTCGGCCCCATTCCTCGCGAAATTCCCCATGGGCCTTTCCGGGGGCGGAAAAATTCCAGACCGAGTTGGCCAACAAATCCGGCAGTATCGGCCATTTTGCTACGGAGGATGAATGGTTGACCGATCTGAAAGCCGATATTATCATAGCTTTCTTCGGCTATAGCGAGTCGTTTCAAGGAGATAAGGGATTGCAAAACTATAAGGATGAACTGCATGCCTTTATCGAGCATACCAAAACGCAAGAATACAACGGCGAATCGGCACCTCAGTTGGTGTTGGTATCGCCCATAGCTTTTGAGGACCTATCGGGCAAAATGGACTTGCCGAACGGCGTCGAAGAAAACAAGAACCTAAAGTTGTACGCGGAGGCCATGGCGGAAGTAGCGGCCAAGGATAGCATACTTTTCGTGGATGCCTTTGAACCTTCCAAAAAATGGATCGATTCCGAGGAAAAAAATATTACGGCCGACGGATTTCAACTGAACGAGTACGGATATCAAAAGCTGGCCAAGCTACTGGTCGACAAAATATTCGGAGCCGATGAAGTTGTGGCCGAAGCCAACCGAAAAATGGTGCATGATGCTGTGCTGGATAAGAACTGGTACTGGCATAACGATTTTAAGATTCCGAACGGAGCGCATGCCTATGGTCGGCGCTATGATCCCTTTGGTCCTGCAAACTATCCCTACGAAATCGAAAAAATCCGTCAAATGACCGCCAACCGTGATACGGCCATTTGGAATGCTGCTGCGGGTAAATCCACGGACTTGGTAGCCTTGGATGCCAAGACTAAAAAACTTCCCCCGGTAAAAACGAATTACAAGGAAGTCAACGGGTCTGGAGATCCAAAATACCTGTACGGGCAAGAAGCTCTCGATAAAATTGAGGTTCTGGATGGGTACAAGCTCGAACTGTTCGCTTCGGAGGAGGAATTCGAAGATCTGGCCAACCCGGTACAACTATCCTTTGACAACAAAGGCCGTTTATGGGTAGGCGTTATGCCGTGCTATCCGGCCTATAAACCGGGAGACGCCAAACCGAACGATAAGCTGCTCATCCTAGAAGATACTGACAAAGATGGTAAGGCCGACAAGCAGACCGTTTTTGCCGATAGCTTGAGCATGACCATAGGCTTTGAGTTTGCGCCCGAAGGTGTGTATGTATCGCAGGCACCAAATCTTGTTTTGCTGAGGGATACCGATGGCGATGATAAGGCCGACACCAAAGAAATCATTTTAAGCGGCTTTGACGATCACGACACCCATCATGCCATCAGCGCGTTTACGACCGATCCTTCCGGAGCGCTCTATATGGGCGAAGGGGTGTTTTTGCATACGAATGTCGAAACGGCATATGGTACGGTTCGTGCGACCAATGGCGGGTTTTACCGCTACAGTCCGCAACGCCATAAATTGGAACGTACCGCTCAATTGCCGATTCCCAATCCATGGGGCATCGCATTCGATGAATGGGGACAACCGTTTTTCGCCCATACCTCTGGTCCCGATGTGACCTGGATGATGCCGGGCACCATACTACCGCGCTACGGGCAAGCGAGTCCGCTTCCTGAAAATCTTATTGAAGATGCACATCGCGTACGGCCGACATCGGGACTTGAATTTGTTTCGAGCCGGCATTTTCCCGAGGAGGTACAGGGC
>JAGXIC010000274.1 GCA_024635875.1 Pricia sp. | reverse complement strand
TAGAGAGGTGGCCGAGTGGTCGAAGGCGCACGCTTGGAAAGCGTGTAAACGGCAACGTTTCGAGGGTTCGAATCCCTTCCTCTCTGCGAAAACAAAAAGAATTTGGGATAGAAATTAGTTTATTCTGAAATTCTTCGTAGTTTAGTTTGATTTGTAAAGGTAAAGTTTGGTGATGATCGCTTGAAAACGAATTCGCGAAAACTAATTCTTTTTATTTCGGTCCGTCTTTTGAACATGGACTACCGGCTTTCCTACCACATTGAAGTTTAACTTTGTTTATTATGATTTTTTTTTATCTTTAACCCAATTAAATAACTAATTTAAGTTTGTAAAAATGAAAAAATTATTCTCTATCCTAGCCACGGGCGGTCTGTTTGTATTGAGCACGAACACTGTAAATGCAATGGCGACTACCGCAACCATGCTTCAAGATGCCGCTCCGGTAGAAGCTGAAAAGGGTTTTACCCAAGTTCTAAAGGAAATGTTTATTCAAGGTGGTGCAGGCTTCATGGGCATTGTTCTACTTTGTTTGATACTCGGTCTGGCCGTAGCCATCGAGCGTATCATCTATTTGAACATGGCCACGACGAATACAGGCAAGCTCAAGCAGCAGGTCGAGGATGCATTGGCGTCAGGGGGTGTCGAAGCCGCCAAAGAAGTGTGCCGAAATACGAAAGGTCCTGTGGCTTCTATTTATTATCAAGGATTGGATAGGGCTGGAGAAGGTATTGACAATGCCGAAAAAGCCGTCGTTGCATACGGTGGAGTGCAAATGGGTCAGTTGGAAAAGAACGTATCTTGGTTATCCCTTTTTATCGCTATTGCCCCCATGCTTGGATTCATGGGTACGGTTATCGGTATGATTCAGGCTTTCCAGAAGATTAGCGCAGTAGGTAACTTGAGTGCTTCGTTGATTGCGGGTGATATTCAGGTGGCGTTATTGACTACGGTATTCGGTCTGATCACGGCGATTATACTTCAGATTTTCTACAACTACATCATTGCCAAAATCGACAGTATCGTTAACGATATGGAAGATTCTTCTATCGTACTGATCGACATGTTGGTCGATCACAGAAAAGATGTTGTCGTCGTAAAGAAGTAAACCTAAAAACTTAGTATATCATGAATAAAATTGTAAAAATTATCTTGGTAGTAGTAGGTTTGGCCGGTGCCGTACTATGGTTTATGCTGCCCGAAAGGGATGCGCCCGTGGGCGAGGCGACACAGAATGCCGCACTTAATGGCATGTTCTGGATTACTTACATACTGTTGGCTATCGCAGCAGCGGCTAGCCTTACTTTTTCCCTAATCCATCTTTTTGCCAACCCGGCCAGTATCAAGAAAACCATTTTCGTTGTTGTCGGATTTCTCATAGTCGTGGCATTAGGTTATGTACTTGCCGATGGAACCGATGTCAGTATACCGGAAATGGCGGATCGCGGCATCGAAACTTCGGAAACTACCATCAAAAGAATTGGTGCTGGCATCAATGTATTTTTCATTCTTGTCATTATAGCCGTTGAAGCTATGATTTGGGGCGGAGTGAGAAAAGCGACGAAATAATTAATTAAAATTCAGAAACTATGGCTAGAAGAGGAGCACCCGCAGAGGTAAATGCAGGCTCAATGGCCGACATTGCGTTCTTACTGTTAATATTTTTCTTGGTTACAACAACCATTGAAACTGATGCAGGTCTGGATCGTATGTTGCCGCCGATTGAACCGCCAACCGAAGATCCACCGGTAATTAAGGAGAAAAACATTTTTACGGTGAATATCAACCGCAACGGGCAGTTGTTGGTTGAAGAAGAAATTACCGATATCAGGAAACTGCGGGAAAAGGCCATGGCTTTTTTGGATAACGGGGGAGCACCATCCGGGTCCGCCGATTATTGCAGCTATTGTAAAGGTAAACGACTGTTAGATTCTTCCGACAATCCGACTAAAGCCATTATATCCTTGAAAAATGATAGAGAAACGAAGTACAGTACCTATATCACGGTCCAAAACGAGTTGGTAGGAGCATATAACGAGCTTCGAAATAGGGAGGCACAGCGATTGTATGGTAGGGACTTTACCGCTATGGAAGCTGATTATCTTGATCCTGAAACGGATTCGAATGTCAAAGATGAATTAAAGGAAAAGGTGAAAAGGATTCAAGAACTGTTTCCCCAAAAATTATCGGAGGCAGAGACCGAAACAACAAATTAAATTAAAGGTTAAATCAATACGATATGTCAAAGTTTACAAAGAAAAAAGATTCGGGTCTGCCAGCGGTAAACACGGCTTCGCTGCCTGATATCGTTTTTATGCTTTTATTCTTTTTTATGACGGTAACCGTTATGAAGGACAATACCTTGAAGGTTGAAAATACTTTGCCTAATGCTAGCGAGACCAAGAAGTTGGAGAAGAAAGATCGGGTAATCTATATTTATGTGGGCGAGCCTACTTCACAGTATACAAGCAAGTTTGGTAAAGAGGCTCGAATTCAACTAAATGATAAGTTTTCATCTCCTGCCGATGTTGGAGGCTATATTCTGGAAGAAAGGGCGAAAAAGTCCCAAGACCTTCAAAATGTACTTACCATAGCCCTCAAAGTAGACAAGGGAGCTAATATGGGATTGATTTCGGATATAAAGCAAGAGCTGCGCAAGGTCAACGCTCTAAAGGTCAATTATACTACTTATGAAGGTGACGCATTCAATAACTTGCAATAGCATCATCTTTAAAACTTAAGGAATAGGCGCTTCAAACAGATGGTTTGAAGCGTTTTTTTATTTGAATATTTACATGTTAGGAAAATATTGTTCATTGGGTGTATTTTTCTTATGGACCCTGACGGGATATTGCCAAGCCTATCCCGATTCTACTTTGCAGGACGCCAAGTATCTCGAAGACCAATTTTATATTGGCCTTACGTATAATTTTTTGGTGGATATGCCCGAAAATGTCAACCAACGTAATCTTTCCTATGGTCTTCAGGCAGGTATAATCAAGGATATTCCGATTAACCGAACTCGTACGACAGCTTTGGGCATAGGCTTGGGTTATGGGGTCTATTCCTATTATTCTAACCTACGGGCTGAAGAAACATCCGAGGGAATTGAATATGATGTCATTTCGGATATCGATAGTTTAAAAAGAAGCAAAATCGAAACCCATATGCTCGAATTGCCGTTGGAATTTCGTTGGCGTAACTCCAACGCGGAGGATTATAAATTTTGGCGCATATACGCCGGGGTCAAACTAGGGTATGTGATCGGGGGACGTTCTAAGTATATTTCGAACAAAAATAATAATGAACGCGCATCTTTCTACAACGGTGATATCCGTCGATTTCAATATGGTCTGACCTTTAATTTCGGATACAATACGTTTAACGTACATGTCTATTACGCCCTAAACTCTCTTTTGGGAGATGGGGCTTCTGTAGAAGGGGTTGATATCACAATGAAACCGCTTCGGATAGGACTTATTTTCTATATTTTGTGATTTTCACAACCAAAATTTTACCAGTAACAGCTGCGATAGCAATCCGATTAGAAAGCCGATGGCAATTTCAGGTCTTGAATGCGCCTTGAGGTAGAGCCGCGATGTGGCCACAAGACCGGTGGCCAAGGTAAGTAGGCTTACGGCTAAGGTAATATTGATTTCGAAGTGTATGCTAAGGCAGACCAGGAACATGAATAGCCCTCCCATTCCCATAAGATGCATACTAACTTTAAGCTTTAAGAACAGCAGTAGCAGGGCAGTCATCGCAGCGGCGATAAGGCCGAAAAAGTAAAAATGTAGCTCGGGGGTATAATCGTTCGGTATTACCTTATAAACCACCATCAATAACAAGATAATATGAATGTACAATGGATATTTGCGCTCTTCGATGGCAGGTATAAAAACACCGTTTACCAGCCCGATATTTCTCAAAATAAAGAACGCAATTATGGGTATGACTACCGTAAGTATAAAAATTGGTAGGATGTTGGCACTTTGAAGGGCGGTGGGGCTGTATTTAGGCGTGACCACAAAATAGGCCCAGGTACCGGCCAATGGAACGAACAAAGGGTGGAAGATGTAGGATATAGACCGGAAAAAAATGCGCATTATATTTTTTTTCGTAACCGTGCCACGGGAATATCCAGTTGTTCCCTGTACTTGGCTACGGTCCGCCGGGCAATGGGATAGCCTTTTCCCTTTAGTATAGCGGCCAACTTATCGTCGGTAAGCGGTTTTTTCTTCGGTTCGTCTGTTATTACGGTTTCCAGTATTTTTTTTATTTCCCTAGTTGAAACATCCTCCCCTTGATCGTTCTTCATGGATTCGGAAAAATATTCCTTAATTAATTTAGTGCCGTAAGGGGTATCGACATATTTGCTGTTGGCCACCCGGGACACCGTTGAAACGTCCATATCGATTTCATCCGCGATATCCTTTAGAATCATGGGACGTAGGTTTCGCTCGTCACCGCTCAAAAAGTACGCTTCTTGGTAATTCATAATGGAACTCATCGTTACGAAGAGGGTTTGCTGTCGTTGGCGTATGGCATCGATGAACCATTTGGCGGCGTCGAGCTTTTGCTTGATGAATTGCACGGTGTCTTTTTGTGATTTGGTTTTGCTTTTAGCTTCTTTATAGCCTTTAAGCATATTGCTATATTCACGGGAGACGTGAAGTTCAGGGGCATTTCTGCCATTGAGCGAAAGTTCGAGTTCTCCATCAACAATACGGATTGAAAAATCAGGTACAACATGTTCTACCATACGGTTGCTGCCCGAATACGATCCGCCAGGTTTGGGGTTCAATCTTTCGATTTCCGAAATGGCGTCCTTGAGTTGTTCTTCGGTAATATTATGTTTTTGGAGTAGTTTCTTATAGTGTTTCTTGGTAAACTGATCAAAGGATTTATCTAAAATAGCGATAGCCAGTTCGATTTTTTGGGTCGGATCCTTTCTTTCAAGTTGAATGACCAGACATTCTTTTAGCGACCGGGCGGCCACTCCTGGCGGATCCAAATTTTGAACGATTTTGAGTACCTTTTCAATTGTCTTTTCTTCGGTGTAGATGTTCTGGGTAAACGCCAAATCGTCGAGAATATCGGATAAGGGTCTTCGTATATAGCCGCTTTCGTCGACACTACCGACCAAAAATTCGGCAATGCTCCATTCCTCCTCGCTTAGATATACAGTATTGAGTTGGTTGAGCAGATATTGGGTGAATGAGATTCCAGCCGCGTAGGGTACGTTTTTCTCTTCGTCGTCCGCACTGTAGTTGTTCGCTTTGGTCCGGTAATCGGGAACCTCGTCGTCACTCAGGTATTCGTCGATGTTGATATCCTCGGTGTCTATGGTTTCGTTATCCGCCGATTCATCATTGTCGTACAGTTCGTCATATTGATCATCTTCAGAATCGGTTTCTTCTTTTCCGGTCTCTAAAGCAGGGTTTTCCCCAAGCTCCTGTTTCAGCCGTTGTTCAAAGGCCTGCGTCGGCAACTGAATCAGTTTCATCAACTGTATCTGTTGCGGCGATAACTTTTGAGATAATTTAAACTGTAAGTGTTGTTTTAGCATTAGGGCAAATCTTGCAAAGTAAAGTTAATGATTTCCAATCAGAATTCGGCATTCTGGGGAGTTCTAGGAAACGGAATTACATCCCTTATATTGCCCATGCCCGTTGCAAATAGCACCAAACGCTCAAAACCGAGTCCGAAACCGCTGTGCACGGCACTGCCGAACTTGCGCAGGTCTAGATACCACCAGAGCTCTTCTTCGGGAATGCCCAGTACGGCCATTTTTTCTTTCAAGACCTCCAAACGCTCCTCACGTTGAGAACCACCGACAATCTCCCCTATACCGGGAAAAAGAATATCCATGGCGCGTACCGTTTTTCCATCCTCGTTCAACCGCATATAGAAGGCTTTGATTTTCGCAGGATAATCGAATAGTATCACAGGACATTTAAAATGTTTTTCCACCAAATACCGCTCGTGTTCGCTTTGAAGATCGGCGCCCCATTCGTCGATGATGTATTTGAATTTTTTCTTTTTATTGGGCTTGCTGTTCCTCAGAATGTCTATAGCTTCGGTGTAGGTCACCCTTTGAAACGTATTTTCTGAAACAAATTTCAGTTTTTCTATCAAAGGCATAGAACTGCGTTCTGCTTGCGGCTTGGATTTCTCTTCGTCAAGCAAACGTTTTTCGAGAAACTGTAAATCTTCTTCACAGTTTTTTAGGACGTATTTGATGACATTTTTTATAAAATCTTCCGAAAGATCCATGTTATCGTCGAGGTCGTTAAATGCGACCTCGGGTTCAATCATCCAGAACTCGGCCAAATGTCTTGAAGTGTTCGAGTTTTCGGCCCTAAAGGTAGGTCCGAACGTATATACTTTGCCCAGAGCCATAGCGTAGGCTTCCGCCTCAAGTTGTCCCGATACGGTCAGGTTGGTTTCCTTTCCGAAGATATCTTCCTTAAAGTTGATTGACCCGTCGTCATTTAGGGGCGGATTTTTTCCATCCAAAGTCGTCACCCTGAACATCTCGCCGGCACCTTCGGCATCGGATCCTGTCACGATAGGGGAATGGAAGTAATAAAATCCGTTCTCGGTGAAATACTGGTGTATCGCAAACGACAAAGCGGATCGCACGCGCATAATGGCGGCAAATGTATTGGTGCGTATACGTAGATGCGCCTTTTCCCGTAGAAATTCCAAGGAGTGTTTTTTGGGTTGAATAGGATAGGTTTCCGGGTCTGCACCGCCATGCACAAAAATATCCTTGACCTGTATCTCAACGCTCTGGCCAGATCCTTGGCTCTCGACCAAGGTACCGCTGACCTTCAAAGCCGCTCCGGTATGAATCTGTTTCAATACGACCTCATCGAGCTTTTCAAAGTCGACCACGCACTGAATATTGGCCAGGGTCGACCCATCGTTCAGGGCAATAAAACGATTGCTGCGGAAGGATTTGACCCATCCGTTTACCACGACTTCCTGTAATATGAGACTTTTGGAAAGTAATTCTTTTACGCTATTCGATATCATGCTGAAAATTTGAAGCGCAAAGATAGGACTTTAGGGATAATTCTGAATTCTGAATTCAGAATTCAGAATTTTCATCCTTAGGGAGAATATCTATCTGGGGTTCTTTTAAAAACTGTTTGCTCGCAATGTTTCTTTCTAGGGATAACAATAACGAGGGAAGCAAAATCAAGTTAGACAGCATGGCGAACAGTAGGGTGGCGGATACCAAAGATCCGAGTGCTACCGTACCGCCGAAATCCGAGATGATAAAGACCGAAAAACCGAAGAACAGTACAATAGAGGTGTAGAACATACTCACCCCCGTTTCCCGCAAGGCCGCATAAACCGATTTTTTAATTTGCCAATTGTTTGCGATGAGTTCTTGACGGTATTTCGCTAAAAAATGGATGGTATCATCCACCGAAATCCCAAAGGCGATGCTGAACACCAAGATGGTCGAGGGTTTGATCGGCACCCCGATAAACCCCATGATTCCGGCAGTGATGAGCAAGGGAAGCAGATTGGGTATCAATGATATGATGATCATTCGGAACGACCGGAACAGATACGCCATAAAAATAGCGATCAAAAAGATGGCAAAGGCGAGCGACATGACCAGGTTTTTCACCAAATACTTAGTGCCTTGCAAAAATAGTATGGCACTACCGGTCATGTAGGTATCGAAGCGATCGGGCGGAAAAAGCTTGTTCAGATTTTCGGACAACCTATTTATGATTTCTTCCATACGGTCAGTCTTGACGTCTCGAATGAACGTGGTCATGCGCGCGGTTTGACCCGTACTATCGACAAAATTTTTCAGCAGATTACCATTGCCTTCTGATTTTTGGGCAACGCTTAAGATAAAATTCGTTTCTTGTTTGGTCGGTAACTGGTAATATTTTGGGAGACCATTGTAGAAGGCCTGCTTCGAGTACTTAACAAGGTTTACTACGGAAAGCGGTTTCGATAGTTCGGGAATTTCCGTAATCATCTCATCCATCCGGTCTAGATTCTTCAGGGTGCTGGAATTCATTACCGCTTTAGGCCGCTTGGTGTCGACAACGATCTCTATGGGCATAATACCGTCGAATTCCGCTTCAAAAAAGCGGATATCCTCAAAGAACTGGGCATTTTTGGGCATATCCTCGATGGGGCTTCCCGAAATATTGATTTGATAGATGCCGATGATACTGGCGACCAGTAGGCTTACTGATACGATGTATACCGCGATTCTTTTGTTCCGTACGAAATGTTCCATCCGATTGACAAAAGCATCGATCCATTTTTTGTTCAAATGTTTCAAATGTCGGGTCTTCGGAAGGGATAAATAACTGTAGATAATAGGGATGATCAATAGCGAAAGAATAAATATTCCGATAATGTTCAATGACGCGACAACACCGAATTCGGTCAACAGTTTGCTATCGGTGATGATGAATGTCGCAAAACCGGATGCGGTAGTCATATTGGTCATGAGGGTCGCGTTGCCTATCTTTGAAATGACCCGCTGCAATGATAATGCCTGATTGCCATGTTTTTTGACCTCTTGTTGGTATTTATTGATCAAAAAGATACAGTTGGGAATTCCGATAACGATGATCAGGGGTGGAATCAATGCGGTCAGTACCGTGATTTCGTATTGTAGCAATCCTAAAATCCCAAAGGCCCACATCACGCCGATGATAACAACACACATGGAAATAAGGGTGGCCCGAAGACTTCTGAAAAAGAAAAAGAAAATCAACGAGGTAACCAACAATGCGGCAACGATAAACTTTCCGATCTCATCGATAATACTTTGGGAGTTCATGGTACGTATGTACGGCATGCCCGATACGTGAACGTCAAGACCCGTCTCCCCTTCAAAATCAGCGACCAAATCGTTAACTTCCTGAAGTATAAAATCTTTTCTGACCGAGGTGTTTACGATTTCCTTGTCGAGGTTGGCGACAGTTCTAATGGTGCCACTTTCCTTGTTGAAGAGCAGGTTATCGTAGAAAGGCAAGTCATTAAACAGGTGGTTGGTGAGGGAGTCAATTTGTGATTGTGTTTTTTTTGGGGAAGAAATTAAGGGTTGCAGTATAAACTTTTGGCCTGTAGAATCCTTTTTGAGTTCTTGGAGATTTTCTAAGGATAGTACAAAATCGATTTCGGGGAAAGCGGCTAACTGCTTACTGAACTTGTTCCAGCGGTTCAGTTTCGAAGGCGTGAACAAAGAAGAATCCCTGATGCCAAAAACAATGGTATTGCCTTCTTCGCCAAACGTTTTTAAAAAGTCTTGGTATTCGATATTGACGGGATGGTCATCAGGTAGAAGGTTGGCCGTTGAGTTGCTGAACCGCATATTCTCCCACTGCATTCCCAAAAAAACGGTAAATGCAGCGATTAAGATTAGAATCAAAATCCGGTTACGGAGAATGATATTCGCCGTTTTTTCCCAAAAGCCTTTTGTGAAGTTTGCCACCTTTATTTTACAGTTTTTACCGGGGGCAAAGGTAAGGAACGATCGGATGCGTAATGGGACATTACCAAATAAAATGATACTCCAATCAAAAAAAGCAGCTTTTAGGCCGCTTTTCAAAAAATTTAAATTTCGTAAAACCTTACACCTTCATTATCTCCGCCTCCTTGGCTTCCAAAAAGACGTCTATCTTTTTGCTGTAGATATTGGTAAGCTCTTGTACGTCGACTTCAGCGTTTTTCTGAAGATCTTCGGAAACGTCTAGGTCGCGAATCTCTTTATTGGCATCTTGGCGGGCATTTCGTACGCCTACTTTGGCGTCTTCGGCCTCTGCCTTTGCCTGTTTGGTCAACTGAATGCGTCGTTCTTCGGTTAACGGTGGCACGTTAATGATCACGAAATCGCCGTTGTTCATTGGATTAAAACCTAGATTGGCGTTTGTGATCGCGGTTTGTATGGGCTGTAGCATGTTCTTTTCCCAAGGTTGTACCGAAATCGTACGGCCGTCGGGCGTGTTGATGTTGGCTATCTGGGTAAGTGGGGTATCTGAACCGTAATAATCCACCATAACGGAGGATAGCATTGCCGGATTTGCCTTACCGGCACGGATTTTCATAAATTCTTTTTCCAAATGTTTGATGGCATCTACCATACCTTCCTTTGCGGAATCCAATATAAACTGTACGTCTTCGTTCATAGTTCAAATATAAAATAACAATCAGCAAAAATTAATTCAAATTTAAAGATTTACGACCGTTCCGATATTCTGGCCTTCGACCAGCTTTAAGAGGTTACCTCTCTTGTTCATATCGAAGACCACAATTGGTAATTCGTTTTCTTGGCTCAGGGTGAAAGCGGTGGTGTCCATAACTTTCAATCCCTTTAAAAGCACGTCGGCGAATGAAATGGTATCGAATTTCGTGGCATTCTTGTCCTTTTCGGGATCGGATGTATAAATACCGTCTACGCGAGTACCTTTCAAAATCACATCGGCCTCGATTTCGATGGCACGTAATACCGCTGCCGAATCCGTTGTGAAATAAGGGTTGCCCGTACCTCCTCCAAAAATCACTACCCTGCCTTTTTCGAGATGTCGCATTGCCCGCCTTCGAATAAAAGGTTCGGCCACTTCATTGATTTGGATGGCCGATTGCAACCGGGTCTGCACTCCCGTAATTTCCAGGGCACTTTGCAGCGCCAGACCATTGATTACGGTCGCTAGCATACCCATATGGTCGCCTTGAACCCGATCCATGCCGGTAGCCGCACCGGAAAGGCCCCTAAAGATATTTCCTCCGCCGATTACGATAGCGATTTCAACGCCTTTATCAGCTACTTCCTTAATCTCTTCGGCGTACTCCGCAAGACGTTCGGGGTCTATTCCGTATTGCTTTTCGCCCATCAAAGCTTCGCCGCTGAGTTTTAAAAGTATCCTTTTGTATTGCATCCCTAGTATTGTGTTACCCCTGTTTTAGCCGTTCCAAGCCTTGTTCTTTTTCACCAGTCCTGCGTTAAACCCGCCCGCAGAACGGGCGGGAAATGATTCCGTAGCTACGGCTATCCACTAATTTTTTCCTTGATCTGGCAAAAAATAACTGCGGCTTAACCGAGACCTCAGACGTAACACAATACTTTCTATTTCTTTGTGGCAAAAATAATCAAAAATTTTTAGCACGATGAAAGAAAAAATGGACTAAAGATCGATAGGGGACATCCTTAATTATTTGCCAATCATGATGTGCAATTCTGTTAAAATTTATAAACTTGCATTACAATAAATAGTGGGTTTCCGCATAAATTCTTTTAAAAATGAACAGGATGAAAAAATGGGTGCTTCTCACCTTTACGGGATATGTCTTTTATAGTTGTGGTTCGACCAAAGCATTGGTGACTGCCGATAAGACGCCAATTCGTACTACTATGGACTTGAAGAACGTGGTAGACGACAAAGTAATGGTATCGGTAGATCCAGGAGCTTTTACTACGGACGATGTCGCTTTCTTGATTCCCAAAACGGTGCCGGGTACCTATAGCACCGATAACTACGGCAAGTATATCGAAAATTTCAAAGCCTTGGATTACGCTGGAAAGGAACTTGCGGTCACCAAGAGCGATGACAATACTTGGAACGTTGCCAAGGGTAAAAATTTGGACAAAGTAATTTACTACGTGAACGACACCTACGACACGGAATCAAAAACAGAGGATGCCGTGTTTTCCCCTGCAGGGACTAATATCCTTAAGGATAAAAACTTTATGCTCAACCTGCATGGTTTTGTCGGCTATTTCAAAGGTCTTCAAGAAGTGCCCTATGAAATCGAAATTAGCGTACCTGAAAACCTAAAGCCTACTACTACTTTGACAATGAAAGACTCGACCGGTGGAGCACCGGATGTTGACACCTTTTTGGCCGGTCGGTATTTTGAGGTGATTGATAATCCTATTTTATACGCCGAGCCGAACACTGAAACGTTCAAGTTGAACGACATCGAGATCAAGCTGAGTGTGTATTCTCCCACTGACGTCTACAAGGCTTTGGACCTGAAAGAAAAAATGGAAAAAATGATGACGGCCCAAAAAGCGTTTTTGGGCGATGTCAACAGCACAAAGAATTACGACATTCTATTGTATCTTTCTACAATGGATTCTACGGATGCTAGCGGTTACGGTGCCTTGGAACACCATACCTCCACCACAGTCGTTTTACCGGAAGCTATGCCAAAAGACCGTCTGGAACAGGCCATGATCGATGTGGTTTCCCATGAGTTTTTTCATACGGTAACCCCCTTGAACGTGCATTCAAAAGAAGTGCAGTATTTTGATTTCAACGATCCGAAAATGTCGCGTCATTTGTGGATGTACGAAGGTACCACTGAATATTTTGCCAATCTCTTTCAGGTGCAGCAGGACTTGATAGACGAAACGGAGTTTTACCAGCGGATGATGGATAAGATCACCAATTCAAAATCCTATGACGATGCCATGTCGTTTACGACCATGAGCCAAAAAATTCTTGAAAAACCGTATGAGAAAAACTACGCCAACGTATATGAGAAAGGGGCCCTGATCAATATGGTCTTGGATATTCAGCTGAGGCAATTGAGCAATGGTGAAAAAGGGGTTTTATGGCTTATGAAGGAACTTTCAAAAAAATACGGAAAGGATACGCCTTTCGAAGATGACGAACTGATCGATGAAATCGTGGCGATGACCTATCCCGAAATACGGACATTCTTTGACGACCACGTTATTGGCGACAAGCCTATCGATTACAGTGCCTATTTGGCGAAGGTCGGGCTGAAGATGGGCAGCTCCGAAAAACAGACCGGTTATTTTCTAGATGGTGAAGTACCTTTTATCGACATCGACCCAACCAAAAGTAATGCGGTTTTTATCCGAAAGGGTATTCCGCTTAACAGCTTTTTCAATGATTTAGGGGCGGAAGGAGGCGATGTGATTAAAAGCATTAACGATACCCCGATTACATTGGAGGCCATTCGGCCAATCATCGGGCAGAGTTTTGGTTGGTCGCCCGATACCGAAATCACTATGACGGTTCAACGTGGTGACGAAGAAGTTAAGCTCGGGGGCAAAGTCGGTACCCCAATGTTAAAGGCCGGAACTATTGCTCCCGTTGAGAATATCGGTTCGAAAGAAGCCCAGTTACGCGAGGCTTGGTTAAAGTCGTAAGAATGGATTCTAAATCGTATGGACGTTTTTCGTTCGGATGTTAGCGGTTTCTGTCCCGGGTAAAGGGAACAAAACGAACCGGTAGCAATGTCTTTGTTTTTAACTTTCCATTCGATTTAGTGGCCAATACCAATTGCTGTACGGATGCCGTGCTGCCTTTCGGTATGATCAGTCTGCCACCGTCAGCGAGTTGTTCTATCAAAGCTGGGGGAATAGTTTCCGCGCCAGCAGTTACGATTATAGCGTCGAACGGACTTTTTTCTGGCCAACCGTGGTAACCGTCGCCGATTTTAACGTTGACGTTGGTATATCCTAACTCCCGCAATTTCTTTTTGGCCCTAAGGCCCAACTTCTCAACGATTTCAATAGTGTGGACGGAATCTACGATTTCGGCTAGCACGGCTGCCTGATATCCTGAGCCTGTACCTATTTCAAGCACTTGGTCATCAGGTTTCAAGTTTAGCGATTGTGTCATAAACGCCACAATATAGGGTTGTGAGATGGTTTGTTCCTCACCAATGGGAAGCGGCCCGTCACCATAGGCCAAATGCTTTAGGTCTTCGGGGACGAATTCGTGTCGTGGCACTTCTAACATGGCTTTTATAGTAGCCTTGTCGGTAATGTCCCTGCCTTTTAATTGTTTATCAACCATGTTCTCCCTCAAGGATCGATCGTCCGTTTGACCAAACGCCGTTCCCGCTGAAAATAAAACTATCAATATGGCGACTCGGTAATGCATGAACTCCGTTCGGATTAATACCACTTTTGTTCCTCCGTCTTCAGTTGCAGAAGAAGTCGGGTTCTAAATATAGCCATTACCGTTTAAACGCTACCACAAAAAATGCCTGACTTTTGAAGTCGGGCATTTTTTCGAGCGTATTCTAAATTGACTGGTATCAAAAATAGTTTAAGCTATAAACTTAAGTGAATCTACTTTTCCTCAAATTAGTCGGGGCTAAAAACCTATACGTAGTGTGAATAGGTGTAGCATTACCAATGCCTGCCAACCGCTACTGCAACTGCAACTGCAACTTGGAATGTTGTAGAATGAATTTTATTCAGTATTTAAAACTATGTACTTTTAGTGCAAAGTGGTTTATTTTAATGCTGGAGCTCTTCTTCATCTTTTTGTAAGGGAAGCGTTTGTGGAACGAAATCCTGCCCCGGAATAATGTATTCACCATCTTCGTCGACCTTACTGTAGTCATAGGCCCAACGATGTACTTCCGGTATGTCACCTTCCCAGTTACCGTGTATGTGTTTTTGCTCTGCTGTCCATTCCAAGGTAGTGGCGTTCCAAGGATTTTTGGCGCCAACCTTTCCGAAGAACATACTGTGTATAAAATTATAAACGAAAACCAATTGTACAAGCCCCGCTATAAGGGCAAATACGGTCATCAATACCTGTACATCGGTCAAGTCGTCGAACATGGGGAAAGCCGTGTTCTGGTAATACCGTCTTGGTACACCGGCCATACCGACAAAGTGCATCGGGAAGAATACGCCATAGGCGCAGACAGCGGTCACCCAAAAATGGACATAACCCAGATTCTTGTTTAACATCTTGCCCTCGAACATCTTAGGGAACCAGTGATAGACCCCGGCAAACAGTCCGTATAGCGCAGATATACCCATTACCAAGTGAAAGTGGGCGACTACAAAATAGGTGTCGTGCACATTGATATCCAAGGTGCTGTCACCTAGAATAATACCGGTAAGGCCTCCTGTGATGAACGTGGATACAAAACCGATGGAGAACAACATGGCGGGATTCAATTGCAAGTTCCCTTTCCATAAAGTGGTTATCCAGTTAAAGGCTTTTACAGCTGATGGAATTGCAATCAAGAGCGTCGTAAAGGTAAACACGGATCCCAAAAACGGATTCATGCCCGAGATAAACATATGGAGGCCCCAAACAATGGTAGATAGAAAAGCAATGGCCAATATCGATGCCACCATCGCACGGTAACCAAAAATAGGTTTACGGGCGCTGACCGCCAGTACTTCCGATACGATACCCATTGCTGGCAATATCACGATATAGACTTCGGGATGGCCCAAAAACCAAAACAGGTGTTCATATAAGACCGGTGAACCGCCTTGGTAGTGGAGTACTTCTCCCTGAATAAAAATATCGGAAAGAAAAAAGGAAGTCCCGAAGCTACGGTCCATAATCAATAATAATGCTGCGGACAGTAACACCGGAAACGAAACGACACCGATAATGGCTGTAACAAAAAATGCCCAAATGGTCAAGGGTAGCCGGGTCATTGACATTCCTTTAGTTCTTAGATTGATTACCGTAACGATATAATTCAGCGAACCCATTAAAGATGAAGCTATGAATATCGCCATGGATACCAACCACAGGGTCATTCCCAGCCCTGAACCTGGCTGGGCCATTGGCAATGCACTCAGTGGCGGATATACTGTCCATCCCGCGGCAGCAGGTCCTGCTTCTACGAACAGTGAACTGATCATGACTACGGAGGAAAGAAAGAACAACCAGTACGATATCATGTTTAAAAAGCCCGAAGCCATATCGCGGGCACCTATCTGCAACGGAATCAATAAATTACTAAAGGTACCGCTCAAACCGGCGGTCAGTACGAAAAAAACCATTATGGTACCGTGAATGGTTACCAATGCCAGATAGACATCGGCACTCATAACACCGTCAGGGGCCCATTTGCCCAGAAGGGACTCAAATATTACATTCGATTCACCCGGCCAAGCCAACTGCATACGGAACAGCAGTGACATGGCAATACCCACGAAGCCCATTATCAGACCGGTGATAAGATATTGTTTAGCGATCATTTTATGATCTTGGCTAAATATATACTTTGTTATGAAGGTTTGTTTGTGATGATCATGTGCATGGTCGTCATGAGCATGTTCATCAATGTGTGCGTGCGCTGTAACGGACATAATTTTCGATTTTATTAATTTTCTTTTCTAGCTTTTTTTTAATACTACTGACCACCTTAAAGACCGGCACTAGCAGCATCCGCAGTATTGAAGGCGGGCTGTGCTTCTGTCTCCTCGGACGGGGAGACCGTATCGGCAAAGGTTTTTTGTTCGGCAATCCATGCATCGTATTCCTTCTGGGTTTCTACGATAATCTTGATTTGCATATTATAATGCGATGTACCACAAATTTTATTACATAGCAAGATGTAGTCGAATTCCCATGGGTCGGAATTGTCTTCTCCGTTGGCTGCGCGCTCCGCTCGAATTTCGTTGGTGCGTTTTACCTTGTCAATGACATCCGGATTTTGCCGCATCTCTTCGGTAGTAGTTATCGGCATATATGAGAATTCGGTAACCATACCCGGTACGGCATTCATCTGTGCCCTAAAATGCGGCATGTAGGCGGAATGTAGTACATCTTGCGAACGGATTTTAAAATTGACCTTTCTGCCTACAGGAAGATGCATTTCTTTCACGATAATGTCGTCGGCCGCATATGTATCCGATTCGTCGAGACCAAGTACATTGGCGTTATTAATATCGATCATTCTGACGTTGGCCTGGCCCAACACATTATCTTCGCCACCATATCTGACCGTCCAGTTGAACTGTTGTCCGTAAAGTTCAACAATCAAGGGGTCGTCTTCTTCATTTACGTCCATAATATTTGTCCACGTATAAAGCCCCCATAATATAAGGCCTGCCAACACGATTACCGGGATGATGGTCCAAATAAATTCCAACCGATCGTTATCGGCATAGAATAGCGCTTTTTTTCCTTTTTCGCCCCTGTATTTATAGCCAAAGTAATGAAGTAGGGCTTGGGTGATGGTCTGCACAAAAAAGATAATGGCCATTGACACTACCATCAAGCTATCATATTCACTACCATGTTCGGAAGCGGCTTCCGGTAATAGCAATTTACCGTATTTCCAGAAACTGAAGATGGTTATGGCGTAGATGAAAATAAGGAAGGCGAACAACAGGTACCCTTGTACTTTGTTATCGGAATCATCGGCGACCTGAGAATTTTCGGTCTTCAATTGTGATAATTCGAATATTTTGGTCATTTGCCAAACAGCAATTGCCACAAGTATCAACACCGCTAAAATTAAAACTGTAGTCATTGTATGTTATACTATTATGCGTTAAAAATACTGAGGAACCACAAATTTAAAGCTCTCAATAATGAAAATGTTTACTTTCTTCAATAAACGGATTTCGTTTGGGCTGCAAGGGCGCACTGGTGAGTGCGCGGAATACCCAAAATATGAAGGCGCCCAGAAAGAAGAGGATGGCCCCTATCTCGGGGATACCGATAAACCATTGGTCACCGACCGTTGCTGGCATGATCATATTAAAAATATCTAGATAATGGCCTACAAGCAACACGATACCGGTCAAAATGATGAACCAATTGATTCGCTTGTAATCGCTATTCATCAACAAGAGAACGGGAAACAGAAAGTTCATGGCTACCATACCGAAGAACGGCAGTTTGTAATCGGCGATACGCGCCACATAATAGGTAACCTCCTCGGGAATGTTGGAATACCAGATCAACATAAATTGCGAAAACCAAAGGTACGTCCAAAAAATACTGAAACCGAACATATACTTTCCCAAATCGTGTATATGGCTATCATTGACATCAGGTAGGTATCCCCTTGATTTAAGATATATGGCCACCATAGCAATTACGGTAATGCCAGAAACGATCATACTGGCAAAAACGTACCAGCCGAACAAGGTGCTGAACCAATGCGGATCTACGCTCATTATCCAATCCCAGGACATCATGGATTCCGATATCAAATAAAATACCAAAAAGGCGGCCGAAATCCTAAAATTGAGTTTGAATTTTGAGTTGTTGTCGGATTCGTCCTGTGCAAGGGATAGTTTTCTGGAATACTCGCGATAGGCAATCCATCCCCCTAAAAATATAGCGGCCCGAATTAAAAAGAAAGTTGGGTTCAGGTAGCCGGATTTGTTCTGTA
>JAGXIC010000273.1 GCA_024635875.1 Pricia sp. | reverse complement strand
TTGAAAACGCTGATATCGAAACTATGGGCAGCATAGATCCGAAAAGTTTCAATTGGCCCACATCAAGGGCAGACTCCCTTTCGGTGCTTAATTATTTTTGTAAAAACCTGTTGGTCCATTTTGGTGATTATCAAGATGCGCTGCATAGCGGACAAAAATTTTTGTTCCATTCCCGCTTGTCCTTTGCGATGAACACTAAAATGATTTCGCCAAAAGAAGTAATCGATAAAGTCTTAGATCACTATTACGAGCATACTGGTGACATCCATATTTCCCAAGTAGAAGGTTTTGTACGCCAAATCTTAGGATGGCGCGAATATATGCGTGGCATGTACTGGGCACTTATGCCCAATTACGGCCAGTGCAACGAGCTGGATAACCAGAACAAACTCCCCGATTTCTACTGGACCGGCGATACCAAGATGAACTGCTTAAAACACGCCATCACCCAAAGTTTGGACGATGCCTACGCCCATCATATTCAACGCCTGATGATTACTGGTAACTACGCTTTGCTGACCCAGGTACATCCCGATGAAATCGATGCTTGGTACCTTGGCATCTATATCGATGCCATAGAATGGGTCGAGATTACGAATACCCGGGGTATGAGCCAGTTCGCCGATGGAGGCCTGATTGCGACCAAACCCTACGTCAGCAGTGCAAACTACATCAACAAAATGGGCAACTATTGCAGCGGTTGCCAGTATAGCCATACCAAAAAACTGGGCGAAAATGCCTGTCCGTTCAACGCGTTGTATTGGAATTTTCTGGATGAAAAAAAGGAACATTTCAGGGACAATCACCGTATGAACATGATGATGAGCTTGTTGGGGAAAAAGGAGAAAAGCGAATTGACCGCGCTAAAAGAAAGGGCGAAAGAGATCATCGAGCATCCGGAGCAGTTTTGACCCCTCGACTGCCTACCCGACGGTGTCATTCAGGCGGGTGCTCGGGTGAGAATTATCTTAATTGGTTCGTGCTGTCCTCAGCAATCGAACCCTCCTCTGACTGGCAGACTTGAACTTTAATACTTCCTTAAACTTTATACCGCCTCCAACGTTCTAAGTTCATCCGTATATAATATAAACATCCCGCTTCGGCGCCCATCAATATCCGAAAAGTCCTTCACAATTTAATTGCGAAGGACTTATTTATTATAATGTTCTGTTCGAGAGTTGTGAGAACACCTATTCCAAAACCCCATCCACAATACCGTACGCTACCGATTCTTCGGCACCCATCCAGTAGTCGCGGTCGAAATCTTTCATGACCTTTTCGAAAGATTGTCCACAATTATCGGCAAGTATTTTGGCACCCAGCTCTTTCGTCTTGATGATTTCCTTGGCCTGAATCTCGATATTCGAAGCCTGTCCGCGAGCACCACCACTGGGCTGATGGATCATCACCCTGGCATGCGGCTGTATAAAACGTCGTCCTTTTTCGCCTACGGACAAGAGAATGGAACCCATCGAGGCGGCTAAACCGGAACACACCGTAGAAACAGGACTCTTGATTTGTTTTATGGTATCGTAAATAGCAAATCCGGAAGTAACATATCCACCGGGACTATTAATAATCAACTGTATTTCCTTATTATTTTGAAGATCTAGGTACATCAGGCGGTCGATTACGTGCTTGGCCGAATCGTCGTCTACCATGCCCCATAAAAACACTTTTCTCTCATCGAGCAATTTTTCTTGAATCGCTTCCTGTACTTTTCCTTTCTTAGAACTCATTATTTGTTTTTTGTAGGATGCAAAAATACTCAAATTATCTGAAAATTCGATACCGATACTACGAACTCCACTATAGTTCCATCCTGCATCATGAAAGTTTCACTTCAAAACGTTTATCTTTGCCCAAAACAATAGAAAATGAAATACCTAGCCGTTATTACCCTATCAGTATTTGTGTTTTTTACAAGCTGTAAAACCGATACCAAAACGCAAAACAGCGCTGATAATACTAGTGAAAACAGCACTGCTGAGCCTTCCATGGCCTCCGATGAAGAGACTAGCATTGTCGAAAAAATAGCCCATGCCAATGGTATGGACAACTGGTCAACTATAGAAGAACTAAAATTCACCTTCAACGTTGATAGAGAAGGTAATCCGCATTTCGAACGGTCTTGGATCTGGAAACCAAAGACAAACGAGGTAACCGCCCTATCTGCCGAAGACACCCTTACCTATAACCGAAACGAAACCGATATGGACAGTATGGTCTATAAAACCAATGGCAATTTCGTGAACGACAAGTTTTGGCTAATGGCACCCATTAACATTATGTGGGACGAAAATAGCATTACGACCGAGCACACCAAGGATGCCGAAGCACCTATAAGCAAAAAACCAATGCAAAAACTGACGGTCACCTATGGCCAAGAAGGAGGATACACTCCCGGTGACGCCTACGACCTCTATTTCGGTGATGATTTTATGGTTCAAGAATGGGTGTTCCGAAAAGGAAATCAAGCAGAACCCTCAATGACAACCACTTGGGAAGACTACACTGATAAAGGCGGACTCAAAATCTCCCAAATGCACAAAAATGAGGAAGGTAACTTTAAGTTATATTTTACCGGGGTCGAGGTGACTACGAAGTAAATTCCGCATATCTTACCCTACGTGTCGAACTATGACCTGCCTTGTCGGCAGGTCATCGCATATACAGTCAAATATTTAGGTTACCGACCTCCTCCGTTGTAAAATAAAGGTAGCTACGAGAATCAAAAACGCAGAGCAGAACAGCACAATAAAGCAGGTTACCAAAGAAGAATGGTCGGCTATAAAGCCCAAAATAGGAGGGGCCAGCAAGAATCCGGTATACCCCGTTCCGGCAATGAACGAAACCCCTTGCGAAGAATCTATCCCTTTGAAATTACCGCCGATCCGGAAGACCTCGGGTATCATTACCGAAAATCCGAGTCCACTTAGGGCGAATCCCGAAATCGCCAAATAGGTATCCGTCGATAGTACAAGTCCATACCCTATCATAACTACAAAAACGCCAAGGCCTACGATTTTTATCGAACCGATTTTTGAGCTGATCCCATCCCCCAAAAAACGCCCTAGGGTCATCGTCACCTGAAAGGCTAAAAAACCCACGCCCCACAAAGCTTCCGGTGCCCTACTGATTTCTTTGAGATAGAGGCCGCTCCAGTCGACTATGGCGCCTTCGCTGCCCATGGCTACGAAGGAAATTAAACCTAACAACAACAATGGCCTGAACAGCTTTAAACTAAAGGGATCCTTTTCGACCGGGGCGGCCACTATGCCTATATATCGCCTATAGTATATCAGATTCACCGTCAGCACCAAGGCCACTGCAATACCCATGTGCACTATCGGATTATCCAACGGACCAATCAAAAAACTACCAAGACCGGCCAGAACCCCACCCAAACTGAAAAAGCCGTGCGAAGCGGACATAAACTTTTCTTTATCCTTTTTTTCCAGTTCCGTTACCAAGGTGTTCATCGAAATGTCGGTAAAACCGTTCGAGGCACCAAACAAAAACAAGGCGACCATAAGCATATAATAACTCGGCGCCAAGAGTGGCAATAGCGCAGAGAGACAACTTAAAATTACCCCGTACCACGTAGACTTTCCCACCCCTACCTTGTTAATTATCTTCGAAGCGATGGGAAAAACAACAAATACCCCTAAAGACAGAAAAAAGATGGCAATGCCCAATTGTGACTTGTCGATTTCCAAATTTTCCTTTACGGTCGGTATGTAAATTGCCCAAGTGCCGAAAAGAATATTTAGGCTGGCAAAGACCCATGCCGGACCAAAATAACGGGCGTTGGAAAGTATAAGGCGAAGGGATCTCATTTGGATGTTTGTCTGTTTGGGGTTTGCATTTTGAAAAAATGCGAAATCTAAAGAAGTTAATTTTCAGGTGCAAATAAAAATTTACAATACAAACACCATCCTAACCATCAAAAAAAACGACATTCTATTTTTAAAGGCTGGAAATGCCGTTCTTCAAAATCTGTCCGAATCTGTACATATCTTCAAAGGAGCAATAAAAAGGTGCAGGTGCTAGGCGGATGACGTTGGGTTCCCGCCAATCGGTGATGACCCCATTCTTCATTAAATAGTCGAATAATGATTTACCTTGACCGTGCAGAAAGACAGAAAGCTGGCATCCCCTATCTTTTGGGGTTATGATCTCAAAGGAGCCGTCGGTCTGTTTATCGATTTCATGTAGGATGAACTCCAGATAGGCCACAATTTTTTTCCGCTTTTCGATAAGGGATTTCATACCGACTTCCTCAAACATTTCAAGGGATGCCAAATAGGGAGCAACCGATAATATCGGGGCATTACTTACTTGCCAGGCATCGGCGTTCGGCATTGGTTCGAATTGCGGTTTCATCAAAAATCGACTCTCCTTTTTGGTGCCCCACCAGCCCTCGAACCGGGGGATATCCTTTTTATCCAAATATTTTTCATTGATATAGATTCCCGAAGCATTGCCGGGCCCGCTGTTCATATATTTGTAGCTACACCAAGCGGCAAAATCTACGTTCCAATCGTGGAGTTTCAAGGCGACATTTCCCGCACCATGTGCAAGATCCCATCCGACAAAGGCACCAACGGATTTACCTGCGCTGGTAATCTTTTCCATATCGAAAACCTGTCCGTTGTAATAATTTACGCCGCCTATCAATACCAGGGCCAGTTCATCGCCTAGCGCATCGATCTTGGCCAAAACATCTTCGGTACGCCAAAAGTGCTCGCCTTCCCGTTTTGTCACCTCGACAATGGCTGATTTCGGATCGAAACCGTGAAAGCGGACTTGACTTTGCAGCATATACTGATCTGATGGAAAAGCTTTTTCTTCGCAAAGAATCTTGAACCGCTTCTTCGTGGGCCGATAGAAGGAAACCATCAAAAGATGCAAGTTTACGGTCAGGGTGTTCATCACTGAAACTTCCTCCGTTTTTGCACCCATCACTTTGGCCAACGGGGCGGCCAAGCGCTCATGATAGTCCCACCAAGGTTTGTCGCTATGAAAATGGCCTTCGACGGCCATCTCAGCCCAATCGGTCATTACTTCGTCTACGTATTTCTGGGTACGTTTGGGCTGCAATCCCAAGGAATTACCCGTAAAATAAATAACGGACTTCCCATTTACTTTTGGAAAGTGGAATTCTTCCCGATACGTGCGAAGTGGGTCTTCGGTATCAAGCTTTTGGGCAAAAGCCAAGGTGTTCTCAAATTGCATAGCGGTGTTTTGTTCAAAAATACGATTTCGCCACCGAAAACTAGAACTATCAGGTCTCGCTATCTTCACTATTTTTGTTGAAAAGCAAACCTATGCACTTTCTATCCCCCGACTTGGAAAATTATATTCAAGAGCATTCCGAAGAAGAGCCGCGGCTGCTTCGAGAATTGACCCGTGAAACCCATCTAAAAGTGGTTCGGCCAAGAATGTTGACCGGTCATTTTCAAGGTAGGGTGCTGAGCATGCTCTCAAAAATCATCCGTCCGATGAACATTTTGGAAATCGGTACCTATACCGGCTACTCAGCCCTTTGTCTGTCGGAAGGTCTTCAAAAAGAGGGAAAGCTACATACCATAGATACCAACGAAGAACTTCTCGGAATACAACGAAGATATTTTGATAAAAGCGGATACGGAAATCAAATCGTGCAGCATAACGGCGATGCCAAAACCATCATTCCTACTTTAGATTCCGTTTTCGACCTGGTCTTTATCGATGCGGAAAAAAACGAATATCCCGATTACTTCGAGCTGGTCATGGATAAAACGAAGTCTGGCAGCATTATTCTTTCTGACAATGTACTCTGGTCGGGCAAGGTTGTCGATACGTCGAGCTTTACCGATAAAACGACTAAGCTACTTTTGGAATACAATAAAAAATTAAAGGAAGACCCAAGGGTTGAAACCGTTTTACTACCGGTCAGGGACGGCTTAACCCTAACGAGGGTGCGATGAGCCGTTGGTAGAGCATGTAAAAAAATAGCGCTGAAAGCACGCCTACCGTCGACCCTACTATAATATCGACCGGAAAATGTACTCCTACAAAAATTCTACTGGCAACAAACAAGAGCGGCCATATATAGAAGAGCCAACACCACTTGAAGCGATGTCGCAAAAACAGTACTACCGCAGTGGTTATAGAAAATGAACTGGATGAATGCCCAGAGAAAAAACTATAGGTCGAGGGGGATTTTAATATGCGGATAAGCGTATTTATTTCTTCGACATTGTTTGGACGAAGCCTGGCCACCGCATGTTTGGTAAGATCGGTTATCGTACCTACGAACCATATCGTCATACATATCGTAAGAAGTACATAAACCACTTCCTGTTTCGGATATTTCCAG
Source organism: Pricia sp. (assembly GCA_024635875.1). Taxonomy (GTDB): domain Bacteria; phylum Bacteroidota; class Bacteroidia; order Flavobacteriales; family Flavobacteriaceae; genus Pricia. The sequence continues at coordinate 5,811 of JAGXIC010000273.1, read as the reverse complement.
AAAATAAGGAGGATAAATAGGAGAAAAAGTGGAATCCAGGTCGTGAAGGTGGTGACCGTGATCCAAAACTGATCATACTGTTCGATCCCTAGATTATTTAGATAGATAAACGTTTCCCTATCCCATTCCAAAATCCGTTCGAGCAAATCCTACTTTCTTTTGATGGTTCCGGTAACATCATCCACATTTTTCTTGACATCGTCGATCTGCTTTTTGATATCGGTGCCAATGTTTTTGCTGACGTTGTTCTTAACATCATCGATGTCTTTTTTGATATCGTTGACGAAACTGGTATCAATACCCTGCTTATTGGCACTTTTCGTGATTTCGGACTTGATATCTTCCGTAGCGTCTTTAAGTTGACGCATACCTTTACCTAGCCCCTTGGCGATATCGGGTATCTTATCGGCACCGAAGACCATTACCACAATAAACAGGATAAAGAATATCTCGGCCCCGCTGATAAAAAGAAAGTGCATTGCGAACATGCTACAAATATAATGAAGTTTACTAATGCTTACGAAAAAAATACCGAGAAGGTTTGCCAAAAGAAAGACCTTCTGCATGGCCTTGCACTGAGCTTGTCGAAGTGTATGAGCGAGGCCCAGCGATTGTTTTAGGTCGAATACTTAGGTCTAGGCTCGCAGGATATCGTGTTCCAAACCGGCCTGACCTACAAGGAGATCCGCCGAAAATGGCAGATAACACCTGGCAGTTCAGATACTAATCTCCAGTAAAGATCGAATTCTATTCCCCTTTGATATTTTCCTTCTTCATCTGGTCGAAATCGGATGCTCCTTCTTTTTTCGGCCATGAATTGTTGGTGACATCGATATCGGCGGTTTCGGCTTTTGGATCTACGATTACGCCGGTAAGTTCATTTTGGGAAGATACGACAACACTGACCTCGTTATCATTTTTCCGCCAAATCTCGGCCGGGTAGGTCATATTCTCGGTTGTACCATCGGCGTAGGTATATTCTACGATCAAGGGCATCGGCAGGCCGCCCGGTTTGTCGTAGGTGACCTCATAAAAATACTTGGGTTCCTTGACCTTGGCGCGTTCGTCTGCTGTCATATTGTCCATCATGAATTCTTTGAGGGTCTTCGAACTTTCCGAGGGTGATTTTCCCTTGAGGTTGGCATCAAAGTCTTCACTGCCTTCCTCGGTCAAATAGACCAAAGGTGGCAAATCGGCTTCCGTAATATTTCTGACCGCCATATACTCTTGCATTTTTTTGTTGGGGGAGTCGCTCACATGATATTTTTTGATGTCTTTAACGCCGATATCCACATAATCGGTGGTATAAAACCAGCCTCTCCAGTACCAATCCAAATCAACCGCGGAGGCATCTTCCATGGTACGGAAGAAATCCTCGGGCGTAGGATGCTTGAACATCCAACGGTGGGAATAGGTCTTGAAGGCATGGTCGAACAATTCCCTGCCCATGACGGTCTCCCTTAAGATATTGAGTGCGGTAGCCGGTTTTCCGTAGGCATTGGGACCCAATTGGTACACGTTTTCGGGGTTGGACATAATCGGCGCGATGGTACTTTGATCACCCGACATGTACGGAATCACACTCGACGGGTCTCCTCTTCTTGAAGGATATTTGGTATTGGGCGCTATGGCCTTTGGAAAAAGATCTCCGAATTCCTGTTCCGCCATAAATTGCATAAAAGTGTTGAGCCCTTCATCCATCCAGCCCCATTGTCGCTCATCGGAATTTACGATCATCGGGAAATAGTTATGTCCAACCTCATGAATGATCACACTGATCATCCCGTATTTTACGCGATCGGAATACGAACCATCTTCATTCGGCCGACCGTAGTTCCAGCAGATCATGGGATATTCCATACCCTGGTTTTTGGCATGTACCGAAATTGCCTTATGATACGGATATTCAAAAGTATGCGCCGAATATGAATTCAAGGTGTGGGCTACGGCCATGGTAGAATACTCTTCCCAAAGCGGATTGCCTTCCTTCGGATACATCGAAACGGCCATCACATCGCGGTCGCCCATTTTGACCGCCTGCATGTCCCAAATCCATTTTCGGGATGTGGCAAAAGCATAGTCCCTAACATTTTTGGCCTTGAACTTCCAGGTCTTTTTCTTTTCCGAAAAGTTCTTTTCGGCTTTCTCCGCTTCTTTTTGGGTGACGATAAGTACGGGTTTATCGTACGATTTTTTGGCCTTTTCATAGCGGACCATCATCTCTTTGGAGAATACTTCCTCTCGGTTTTGAAGTTCTCCGGTTCCGTCTAGTACGTGATCGGCGGGCACCGTAATATCGACATCATAATCCCCGAACGGAAGCGCAAACTCGCCACTGCCCCAAAACTGATGGTTCTGCCAACCTTCTACATCGCTATAAACGGCCATCCGTGGAAAAAACTGCGCAATGACATAGGCACGGTTGCCGTCTTCCGGAAAATATTCGTAGCCCGAGCGCGCCCTATCCGCAGTATGATCGGGAATGTTATAGTTCCATTTGATCGAAAACGATAGCTTCTCCCCGCTCTTTAGCGGCTGGGGTATGTCGATACGCATCATGGTCATATTTATCGTAAAAGGCAATGGTTTACCGTTCGCATCTTTCACAAAATCAATATTGAAGCCACCGTCGAAAGGGTCTTTAAGGAATTTTTTTGCAAAGGCGTCGGGCTCTTCGGCGGGTGCCATGGCGGCGCCATTGCGTAATCTTGATTTCGAGGTCTTCGCCCGCACGTTCTGATCCAATTGTAACCAAAGATATTCAAGATCATCGGGCGAATTGTTGGTATAGGTAATCGTCTCCTGACCGAATATCTTGGCATTTTTATCGTCGAGTTCAATATCCATCTTATAATCCGCCTGCTGCTGGTAGTAAGCGGGACCTGGAGCGCCCGAAGCGGAGCGGTAGCTGTTCGGAGTAGAAAATTCCTCATAAAGTTGTTTGAACTTGTTCTGGTTGTAATGACCGGGCTCCCTTTCTTTTTGTTGTTCCTGAGCGAAAATGGTCGCGGACAAAAACAGGACCGGGACTAGGCAATATTTAAGTAAATTCATCTAGATGATAGGGTTTAATATGTAACTGCGAAAAATAAAGTTTTCTAAGGATTTTTTCACCAAATGTTACAAGTTTAACATTCCTTTAGTATCGGATTTTAAGAGAACAAAACTTTTCTTTTTTCCATCGATGTTAAAATGGACGATGTTCTGCTGTTCGTCGAAGAGGTCGGTAAGTATTTCGTTCGTTATTTGGATGGATGTCGTCTGGGTCAGATCCACTTTAGAAACCTCGATATAGCAAATCATCACATCGGCATCGTATTTTTTTCCGATGAAATTGTAGGAAACGTTCTTCCCGTTGATGTCCACCACAAATTTGGTCCGAAGATACTTCTCTAAGTACGCGTCAGCGTCTCCAGATTCGTTTTTTGTAGCCAATTCGGCGTCAAAGCCGTACCGTTCTTGTAGCACGTTTTCAAAATCATCTATAAAAATACGGGAAGTGATCTGTATCGCCTTGTCGTCTTCGGAATACCTGACGTTGGTAACGCTCACATAGAATTTATGCGCCATCGTAAAGGCGAACAGCGGTAGGATTAAAAGTAAGATGGGTTTTTTTAGGATGTTCATGTGGTTCACAGTATTTGGATTCGGGTTTTTAGGATGACCCATATTTAAAACGCATGATAGCGCGATTCGGTTCAAGGTTCAAGGTTCAAATGCCAAAAAACCTTGGACCTTGAACAGCCGCGAAGCGGCGATTAAACTTTGCACCTTTTCTCACTCTCTTCTAATTTCACTCAATAGAATCGCCGTAGCCGTTGCAACGTTCAAACTCTCCGCAGTCTCTTTCCCGAACTGCGGAATACTTATTTTTTCGGAAACCAAAGCCTTCACTCCGGAAGAAATCCCGTTCGCCTCATTTCCCATCACTAGTATCCCTTTTTCGGGTATTTTCATTTTTTGGACCGGTCGCCCCTCCATGAAGCTACCGAAAATCGGGAGATCCGTTTTGCCTAAAAATTCTACCAAATCTGTATAACTGACCTGAACCCGGGCGATGGAGCCCATGGTGGCCTGCAGGGCCTTAGGGTTGTAGCAGTCTACCGTTGTTGCAGAACATATGAGATGTTCGATGCCGAACCAATCGCATAACCGGATGATGGTACCCAAATTTCCGGGGTCTCGCACATCGTCAACGGCAAGTATCCAATTCGAAAAATCGATCTTTCCGGCTTTTGCCATCTCGAATACCCCTATAACGGTACTAGGCGTTGTAAGGCCGCTCATTTTTCGAAGTTCAGCCTCCGTGACGGATTCGACAGACACATCATGACCATTGAAGGCGGAAACATCCGTAGTAAATAAACCAAAAACCTTAAATTCGGAATCCAGCAGTTCCCGTACTCCCTTGAAACCCTCGACTACAAACAGGCCATGTTGGTTGCGATATTTTTTTTGTTGAAGGCTTTTCACAAGCTTCATTTGATTATTACTGACCATACGTTTACCATCCGATTAAAACCATCCTACTTTACTACTTCAATTTTTTTTCCATCCAACGAGATAAAAAATTCCAACATCCCTATGAAACTTCGGAGCCAAATTCAAAAGTCCAATATCCATTTCGCAAAATCCATGTCCCGATCATCCCAACAAATTTCCGGCCCAACGAATCACAATTCCACTTACTCCTAAATCTATAACCTCTTATCCCCTAGCTAAATTTATAATAATTCGAAGAATTCGTGTCCAAATCCCTCAAACTTTACATGATTTCAATGTATTTTTGGTGGCTATGGGCATATCGTTTCCCTTTACCAAAAACAGCGCTAAAATAAGCCTATTATTTCTAGTCGTGGTGTTCAATGCTTGCGATACACTGAAAAGGGTTGGCGAAAACCAATTGTTGCTCAAAAAAAACAGTATCACCGTTGATTCCGCCGAGGTTAAGGACGCCGATGTTGAAAGTCTTATCCTTCAAGAACCGAACCGAACTATTTTAGGATATCCGCTTCGGTTGAACCTGTACAACTTGGCGAAGCAGAACCCCGACTCTTCTTATCAAAGCTGGTTGCACCGAAAAGAAAAAAGAGAACAACGGCTCATCAATTTACTTTCAGAAAAACAGGTAGACCGATTGGGCGAGTCCTTTTTGGTAAAGGGCATTAACGAATGGCTTAAAAAGACTGGTGAAGAACCCGCCATACTCGACACTATAAAGGCGCAGCGCACTTTGGAACGATTAAAGGCCTACTATGATAGCAAAGGGTATTTCAATAGCAACACTACCTATGAAATCGATACGATACCCAAAAAGCAAAGGGCAATAATGGACTATAAAATCGAATTGGGCGAACCTTTTACCATCGATTCGGTTTCGCGCCAAATTGCCTCGCAAGCCGTCGATTCGATTTATGCCCTCAATTCCAAGGAATCGTTCGTAAAAAAAGGGGACCAATTCGCCCTTGCCAAGTTCGGTGCAGAGCGGGAGCGCCTGAGTACGATATTTCGAAATACGGGCATCTACAATTTTCAGGAAAGCTCCATATCCTATGATATCGCTACCGATACCACCAAACTTGCCGATGACCAAAAAATGAACATCGAACTAAATATCGACAACTTTAAAAAACGGGGTGACAGCGCTATAACCACCGCCCCTTATAAAGTGTATCGCTTCAACAGGATAAATATCTACACCGATTATCTTTTCGACGAACGTGATCAAGATCAAAAATTCATCCGTTTCAAGGACTATACCATATTTTATCGGGACAAGCTGCGGTTCAATCCCAATACGTTGGCCAATGC
>JAGXIC010000272.1 GCA_024635875.1 Pricia sp. | reverse complement strand
CTTTGCTTTTTGCTATTGCTATCGTTCACGATTGCCCATGCCCAAAATACCGATTCCCTACTGCTTAAGCAAAACTACGACCTGAAGGAATACCGTATCCCGATGCGCGACGGGGCAGAACTGTTTACGGTGGTCTACACGCCTAAGGACACCTCCAAAAAGTATCCTATTTTAATGAACCGCACCTGCTACAATGCGTCCAATTACACCAATTATCAATATGCCGGATATCCTTCAAAATACCTGGTGGAAGAGGGCTATATTTTGGTCTTTCAGGATGTTCGGGGCCGGTACATGTCCGACGGCACTTTCGATAATATGCGGCCGAACATCCCCGGAAACAATCCGAAGAACAAAACCGATATCGACGAAAGCTCGGATACCTACGATACGATAGAATGGATGGTCAAGAATATTAAAGGAAACAACGGAAAGGTCGGCATGTACGGTATTTCGTATCCCGGGCATTATGCGACCGCAGGTTTGATCGATGCCCACCCCGCCCTAAAAGCCTCGTCGCCCCAAGCCCCGATTGCCGATTTTTTCTTTGACGATTTCCATCATCAGGGCGCCTTTCTGGAAAGCTATACGGCCGCCTTTGCGGTTTTTGGATATCAAAAGGACAGCCTGACGCGCGAGCCATGGTATACCGATAAGTTGATGCGACTTTATGACAATCCGGCTCCGGATGCCTATGATTATTTCCTTCGGATGGGGCCGCTCAAGAATATTACCGAAAAAATTCACAACGATAATTTCTTTTGGAAACAAGTTACGGAACACCCAAACTATGACGAGTTCTGGCAAAAAAGAAACATTTTACCCCACCTGAACGATATTAAACCGGCGGTTATGACCGTAGGCGGCTGGTTCGATGCAGAAGACCTCTACGGCCCGCTGAACATTTACAAGACCATCGAGGCCACTAACCCAAAAGCCGAGAATACTATCGTAATGGGGCCTTTTGACCACGGAGGCTGGGCGCGGGAAAAAGGAAAGACCGTGCACAACCATATTTATTTCGGGGACAGTATCGCTACTTTCTTCCTCAAGGAAATCGAGCAGAAATTCTTTGCCAAACATTTAAAAGATGAGGCATCAGACCCTTTGCCCGAGGCCTATATGTTCGATACGGGTTCGAAAGAATGGGCAACATTCGACCAATGGCCGCCCGAAAACATCGAAACGGTAAGTCTGGGCTTTGGGAAAAACGGCAAACTCAGCATTGATGGCCCTATAAACGAGACTGCAGAATTCGAATATACCAGCGACCCAAAAAAGCCGGTGCCGTATACTTCCCAGACGGAAGGTTTGACCTTCACCCCTCGCAGATATATGTCCGACGATCAGCGCGAAGCATCCCGTCGGCCCGACGTGCTCACATTTGAAACCGAACCGCTAGAAGCAGACCGAACGCTGGCAGGCGAGATTTTGGCCAAGCTTAAAATAGCCATTAGCACTACCGATGCCGATTTTATAGTAAAGGTCATCGATGTATATCCGCCTGATCATGAGAATTACGAGCATAATCCCGATAACATCGTCATGGGCAATTACCAACAGCTGGTCCGCGCCGAGGTGTTCAGGGGAAGGTTCCGGAACAGTTTTGAAAAACCTGAGCCTTTCGTTCCGGGAGAAGCTACCGATGTGGATTTCCGCTTGCAGGATATTCTGCATACGTTCAAAAAAGGGCATCGTATCATGGTACAGATACATAGCACCTGGTTCCCGTATATCGACCGCAATCCCCAGAAATATGTAGACAATATCTATGAGGCCAACGACGAGGATTTTATCAAGTCTAACATTACCGTTTTCGGTTCTTCGACCGTTGAGGTTGGGGGTACGCAGGATTGTTGCCAGCCGGCTCCGTTTCAAGTAAAAGAGCAGGAAATGATTAAGGATTAAAACTTAGAAATTCATTAATTTGCAGTATTGAAATCAAAAAATAGTAGCTGCAATCGTATGAAATATTTTCCTTTTAGCATCCTTTTAGCAGTGACCATTTCATCGTCCGCCCAACACAGCATCTTTGGCACATTTACCCCCGCCAAAAACTATAAATGGCTTATTGCCTATCATCTAAAAGCAGGGGCACAGGCCTATACCGTCGATACTGCAATTAAAAATGGGGCGTTCACGCTTTCTTTTCCAAAAGAAGCCGTACCGGGCACCTATCGACTGGTCTACGCCGTTCCTCAAGATGAGTTTTATTTTGACGTGCTCTATAGCGGAAAAGAAGATGTACAATTAAACTTTGATTCCGAAAAAGGAGTTTCGTTTACGTCATCTCAGGAAAACCGTATTTTCGATGCCTATTTCAAGGAAATCAATGCCGCAAAACAGGCATTCATCGATTTGTACCAATCGGGAAAGGACGATACCGATGCTTTTGCAAAGCTCACCGATAGGTTGAGAACGGCCAAAACCGGCTACGAAGACGAATCGGAAGGCCTGTTGGCACATCATTTTATAGCTGCCAACCGCCCTTACATTCCCTCGGAATATGAAAATAACGAAACGTATTGGCAGCATAAAAAAGACAGGTATTTTGAACATCTTGATTTGAGCGATCCCGTTTTACAGGGTTCCGCTTTCTTGACGGACAAATTGACCAATTATGTGTTTACTGCCGTATCAACGGAACAAAAAACCAAGGCGGAAACCCAAAAAGTCTTACTGGAAAACATAGATAGGGTAGCCTCCGAATTAAAGGGTACGGATGCCGCTTATCGCTTCCACATATACCATGCCTTCTACACCAAAGCAACGGTAAACGAGTTTTACGCTACGGCTGACCATATTTTAGACAGCTTCCTAAAACCTGCGGCGCAAGAGACCGGCAACCAAAAACCCGTCGATGCAATAGAAGTCCAAAACCGTTTGCAAATAGGGGCCATACCCCCAGAAATCACCTGGGAAGATGGTAACACTACCAAAAGGTTGGGTGAACTGGAAGGAGCGGATTTCTACATCCTAATTTTTTGGAGCAGCACTTGTTCGCATTGTCTACATGAACTTCCTCCATTGCATGAGAAACTAAAGCCGTCCGCCGATGTAAAAGTTGTCGCAGTCGGACTTGAAGATGGTCAGCAACCCTGTGAAAAGGAATCGGCCAAACTCCCCGACTTTGAGCATGTTCTTGCCTTAGATCATTGGGATAACAAATACGCAAAAGTATACGACATCCATAAAACCCCGACCTTTTTTATTTTGGATGTGGACAAACGGATTGTTGCGAAACCGGAGAGCGATAAAGAGGTGGTGGCGTTTCTGAAAGGGAAGAGTTAGTTGGCGGTAACGGTAAGGGTTGGCAGTAACTTCTGTAGTAGCAGCCGCGGATTATTTCACGGAATCACACAAAGAGATGTGATACTAATTGCATGATTCCGCCTTCCGAACCGGCAGATTTCCATATAGTTATTTGAACACATTAAAATTTAGAAGGTTTTTAATCAACCTATTCTATATCGATTGGCCTAGTCACTTTTCATCAAATACCAAATAACAAACTCCAAGTCGCTAGAGCGTCTTTAGATCTTTAATCGTCTTGAATGCTACATCAACTTGATTATCGTCTACCAAAATGGTGAACTCATTAGTAGTGGAAATCACTTCGTAGAGCACGATACCCTCCCAAGCCAATCGCTGAAAAATAAAATAGTAGATGCCCGGTACGGAAACGTTCTCCGCCGGTAATTTTACGGTAATAGACGATAGGTTTTCAGCCTTTTGAGTACACCGCTCCTTTTCGAACAATGATTCGACGATCGCATCAAGACTGTTGCTGACCACAATATTCAATTCGTTAACCCCACGGGATGAGGTATAGAAAACCTCTTTGTTCTTGTTGACTTCGTCCAAGAGCTGCGCTTGATTTTCTAAAACGGATTCGGACACTAGAAAGGTAAAATCTGTCAGCGAAGATCGGACCGTAATTTCACCGATGTTCTTCAATATCTTGATAATCTTGTGCGTGGCGCGAAACTCGAGATCGTCGGACAATCTTTTTAAGGCCATTACGATCGCCCCATTGCGGACTTCCTTACCAAGTTCGTGCTCGATTTCAGGATTGATAATGCGTGACAGCGAAGTCAAGTTGATAATGCCTTGCGCCAATGCACTTTGCAAAAACGGCTTCTTTCTGATGTACTGTTCGACTATAGAGGATATGGTTTTCATTGGAAATCGGGTTGATTGACAAAAATAACAGTCTGTTACAAATAAAACAAATTGATTGTATTTGAATCCTTCCGACCTACTCTATACTTGCGTTTAGCGCCTATTCAAAAATGATAAAATGCACTCTCTAAATGCTCTATCTTAAAAATCGTGCTATTTTTCAAAATGGTTATAACATCAAAACGTACCTCGACGTCTTCGAGATTGCGGGAAGTGACATATTGATTAGCTCCCCTGACCAACAATTTTATTTTCTTTTTGGTGATAGTGTCGGCAATGGGAATGACAAAATCATTACTCCTCGTCCTGACTTCGACTATGGCGAGAATATCCCCTTTTTGCGCGATGATATCGATTTCCGACTTTAGGTAGCGGTAATTGCTATGTTTGATGGTATATCCCTTTTCAATGAGAAAATTTGTGGCTATCTCCTCCCCTTTCTTTCCAAATTCGTTGTGCTTTCCCATGTTTGCCCCTGATTATTGGTAGCATTTTACCATCCACCGAAAAAATAGCATTTCTTATCGAAAAAATTGGCAGATGTAGATCAATTTTTTACGTCATACGTCGAAAAGACATCAGTGACCACACTATTGCGGACCCTTTATCCGTTAAGAACTCGACCCTGTACGTTCCCCAAACACGGATAGGGTCTAAAGCCTACTTAAAAAACTATGGAATACTTCGTGAATTGTAATACGGCCTCCTTGGCGCCGTACACAACACCCCTGGATCGATCCAAGGCCGCACATCTATATCGAAGACTGGGATTCAGTGCCTCGGCCCAGACCATTGACCTGGTCGTCGGCCAAAATGCGACGACCTTGGTAGATTCACTTTTAAACCAAGCCATCAATGAGACACCCATTGCCCCACCTGTTTGGGCGGATTGGAATGGCAGCAATTACCCCGAAGATGACGATCTGCGCAACGAGATGCGAAGGGAGCAACGGGCCGAATTCAGCCTATCTTACGCCAAGGGCTTGTTGAACAACAATCTCTATGACCGTATGAGCTTCTTTTGGAGCAACCATTTCGTCACGGAACTTGATATCTACGAATGTAACCCCTTTCTCTATTATTACATCAATTGCCTGCAACGTAATGCTCTAGGTAATTTCAAGACCTTCGTCAGTGAAATTGGACTTACCGATGCGATGTTGTATTATTTGGATGGTGTGTACAATAACCGCCACAATCCCAACGAAAATTACGGCCGTGAACTTTATGAGCTTTTTACTTTAGGAGAAGGGAACGGCTACACCGAACAGGATATTATCGAGACGGCCCGGGCCCTTACAGGATATGTGGAACGTGGCGAACTAGGCTGCGAGCCGGTCACTTTTGCTGCCGATCGGCATGATGAGGGTTCAAAGACCATTCTCGGCCAAACGGGCAATTGGGGCTATGACGACGTTATCGATATTCTCTTTGAACAACGAGGTAATGAAATTGCGGAGTTCATCTGTATAAAACTCTACGAATTTTTTGTGCACCCCGATTCGAAGGACGCGGCCGGCAATGCCCAGACCATCATATCGGGTATGGCAACGACCTTTTTAGCAAACGACTTTGATATTGCCCCCGTACTATCCCAACTTTTTAAAAGCCAGCACTTTTTTGATGATAATGCCATTGGGGTAATCATTAAAAGTCCCATGGATTTCTATTTTAATTTTTTAAAGGAAAGCGGTTTTGCCCATGATGATACCACAGTGGCCAGCTTGGTCAATTACGCCGCATTATTGAGCCAAAGGCTGTTTGATCCTTTTGATGTCGCGGGATGGCAGCGCAACCGTCAATGGATCAATACCAACTTTATGAT
>JAGXIC010000271.1 GCA_024635875.1 Pricia sp. | reverse complement strand
GCTTCCCTGGCCGGTTTAAAAGCTTCGGGCTACAACCTGTCGTATAGTGCCAGTAAATTTGCAGTGGTAGGGATGACCAAATCAGCCGCCTTGGAGTATGGGCGTAAAAATATCAGGATCAATGCAGTTTGTCCAGGGTATACGCAATCAGCGCTTTTGGATCAATTACTGTCGAGCCGCCGCGATATGGAGGATACGCTTAAAGGCCTGATTCCAATGAATAGGTTCGGAGAGGCTGCGGAAATTGCGGAAGCCATCCTTTGGCTTGCTTCGGATAACTCGAAATATATGACAGGCCAGACCATCGTTTTAGACGGAGGAGCATCCCTTTTATAAGGTCTGGAAATGTAATAAAGTTTAAACAAAACTGTATCATGGTCCAGATAAGACCGGTTAACATGAAGGCTTCTGTAAAAAGCTTTTCGAATGAACCCATTTAGATTTTTTTTGGAACCGAGAATTTCAGCTTTTGTGCTTTAATGAAGACTTTTTTGAGCAGCATAGCCGTAGCTACGGTGCGATAAAAAGACAAAATTAGGGTGCAAAATGGGAGATTCTTAGGTAAAAAAGAAGGTCTAAATGAGTTCAATAAAAGGAAACATAAAAAAATGAACAAACAATTGCTATTTGTAAAAAGACCTGAAGGTGAGGCCGATGCCTCTACCTGGTCATTGGTAACCAATCCCATTCCCGAAATAAACGAGGGGGAAATTTTAGTGAAACAACATTACGTTTCCTTAGATCCGGCGATGCGGGGCTGGATGAACGATGCCAAATCCTATATAGCCCCTATGGAAATCGGTTCCGTGATGCGTGCCGGATCTGTTGGGGAAGTAGTTGCGGCCAAAAAACATCCAAAGTTCAAAGTGGGCGATTTCGTTTCCGGGACTGGCGGTGTGCAACAATACGCTGTTTCAGATGGTACGGGGTACTATACCGTAGATCCAGAACTGGCCCCGCTCCCTACTTATATTGGCACCTTGGGTATGCCGGGCATGACCGCTTATTTTGGTATTTTGGAAATAGGGAAAATCAAAGAGGGAGATGTAGTGGTGGTTTCCGGTGCCGCCGGTGCCGTCGGCAGCATCGTCGGTCAGATTGCCAAAATTAAGGGATGTACTGTCATTGGAATTGCCGGTGGAACGGAAAAATGTAAATATATTGTAGAGGAATTGGGTTTTGATGGCGCCATTGACTACAAAAATGAAGATGTTAAAGAGCGCCTGAAGGAAGAAACCCCCAAAGGTTTGGATGTGTATTTCGATAATGTAGGCGGTGAAATTCTCGACATTGCATTAAGCAGGTTGAGAATGAACGCCAGGGTGGTCATATGTGGGGCAATATCCCAGTACAACAATAAAACGGATATCAAAGGGCCAAGTAATTACCTCTCTTTATTGGTCAATCGTGCTACGATGCAAGGAATGATCGTATTCGACTGGACGGACCGATATGGTGAAGGCGCCCAAGCCATGGGTGCTTGGCTCGCGCAAGGGAAATTAAAAAGTAAGGAGGCGGTTTACGAGGGGATAGAGAATTTCCCAGAGACCTTCAATCGACTGTTTTCAGGGGAAAAGCTGGGCAAATTGGTATTAAAGGTAATTGAAGATTAAGAACAGATGAAGGCAATACGATGTAATGTATATGGACCACCATCATCCTTGGTCCTAGAAGAATTGGAAAGCTTAAAGCCAGGAGCCAAAGAGGTAGTGGTGGGTGTGAAGGCCTGTGGAATCAATTTTCCGGATACGCTTATTATTCAAGGATTATATCAGTTTAAACCCGAGCTTCCTTTTACCCCAGGCAGCGATATTGCGGGGGTGGTGAAGGAAGTTGGGACAGAAGTATCGCATCTCAAGAAAGGGGATAAGGTGTTTGGATTTGTACCCTACGGCGCCCTGGCCGAAGAGGTTATTGTACCGTCTAACTCTTGTTTCCCAAAACCAAAAACGATGGATTATCCAGTAGCCGCATCGTTTATGATGGCCTATGGTACCTCATACCATGCGTTGAAAGACCGTGCCAAGCTTAAGGAGGGAGAGACTTTGTTAGTGTTGGGTGCTTCAGGAGGTGTTGGTCTGGCAGCGGTCGAATTGGGCAAGTTGATGGGGGCAAGGGTAATCGCGGCGGCCTCCACCGATGAGAAATTGGAACTGTGTCTTAATTATGGTGCCGATGAGACCATTAATTACAGCAAAGCAGACCTAAAATCAACACTCAAGGAGTTAACAGGAGGTAAGGGTGCCGACGTTATCTATGATCCGGTTGGTGGAGACTATTCCGAGGCCGCATTGAGAGGTACGGCGTGGGATGGAAGGTTCCTGGTAGTTGGTTTTGCCACAGGAACCATCCCCAAGATACCTTTGAATCTTCCGTTGCTCAAAGGGGCTTCTATAGTCGGTGTGTTTTGGGGCGGTTTCGCCATGGGGAATCCGAAAGCCAATATGCAGAATACCATGACCTTGATGCAATGGTATGATGAAGGCAAGCTCAAACCTCATATCCATCGAAAATATAATCTCCAAGATACTGCAAAGGCATTGGAAGAGATGATGGAAAGAAAAGTTAAGGGCAAATTGGTCATACAGATGTAAACTTATAAACTGCAACCGATAAATTTTTTTCAATGAGACTAAAAGATAAAGTCGCCATCGTAACCGGCGGTTCAAGAGGTATAGGCCAAGCAGTAGCTGAACTGTTTGCAAAAGAAGGTGCTACAGTGATCATAATGGACTTATTGCCTCAAGGACAAGAGGTAGCGGATGGCATAAATGCAGAAAATGGTAAAGCGGAATACCACAAGGTTTCCGTGACGGACAAAGCTGCGGTAGAAACACTTTTTCAGCAAGTAAACCAGCAATACGGCAAAATTGATATTCTAATCAATAATGCAGGTATCACCCGGGACCGTACACTTGAAAAGATGAGTGAAGATGAATGGGACGCCGTTATTGACGTAAACCTGAAAGGCGTTTTTTTGTGTACGCAGGCTGTAGTTCCCTATATGAAGGCCAACAAATACGGCAGAATTGTAAGCGCGGCATCCAACGTCGGTTTACGTGGTAATTTCGGCCAAACCAATTATGCCGCGACCAAGGCTGGAGTTATTGCGATGGCCAAGACCTGGACGGTAGAGTTTGGAAAACACGGTATCACTGCCAATGCCATTGCCCCCGGTTTTACCATGACCGACATGGTGAACCAAATTCCGGAAGAACATTTTGATGCCCTCAAGGCGAGTATTCCGCTCAAGACAGTGGCCCAACCTATAGATATTGCATATGGGTATTTGTATCTGGCATCTGACGAGGCGCGTTTTGTCTCTGGAATTTGTTTGACGATTGACGGAGGAACTTCACGATAAATCAAGAATATGGCGAAATTGGAACTAGAAAATTTTGTAGCTTTTAGGGCATTGGAAGGAAAGCCTCTACCGGTAGGGGACTGGATTCCCGTTACCCAAGAAATGATCAATGATTTTGCAAAAGCTACGATGGACTTCCAATGGATTCATATCGATGTCGAAAAGGCAAACTTACATTCCCCCTTTAAAAAACCGGTGGCCCATGGTTTTATGTCGGTTTCTCTAATATCGAAGTTGCTGGAAGATAGTATCAGGGTGAAATCGGCAAAGATGGGGGTGAATTATGGCTTGAATAAAGTAAGATTCCCCAGTCCCGTTCTTGTGGATAGCCGCCTTAGATTAAGCGGTGACATACAAAAAATTGAAGATTACGGAGATACAGGCCTAAAAATCACATGGAACTGTGTTGTGGAAATAGAAGGAACGATCAAACCTGCCTGTGTCGCCGAATTCATCAGCCTGATGTTCGAGTAAAATTGAGCGCATACAACTTGTTCCGCATATTTTTAAAACCAAAAGACAAAACCTATGACCAGACTTTTCGACCTTCTCGATCATCAATTGACGCACCATCCTTTGGAATCTTCCATTAGCGGCCGCGATGTTAAAGGCCATTGGCAATCCTATAGTTCAAAGGAAGTGTCGGCTATTGCGGAACGCGCGGCTTCTGGCTTGATTAAGCTAGGGCTACAGCCCGGGGATAAAGTGGCAATTGTAATCTACAAAAATAGGCCGGAATGGTTGGTCTTGGATTTTGCACTTCAAATGGCGGGACTGATAAGCATACCATTATATCCGACTATTAGTACTTCGGAATATATATATATCTTGAACGAGGCGAAAGTTAAAGCTGCTTTTTGCGGGGGGCTAGACCTTTTTGACAAACTTAAAGATGCCCAAGTCAATGTACCTAGTCTAGAGCATTTGTATGCCTTCGACCAGAAAAACGGAAATCCCTTTTGGGAAGACATGTTCGATAAAGACGGCTTGGCGGGGTTAGAAAAAATAAGACAGAAGGTAAAGTCTGACGATTTGGTTACCATCATATATACTTCAGGTACTACAGGCAAACCCAAGGGAGTGATGTTGACACACACTAATATAATGCATGTGGTCTTGAAGACATCCATTCTTTTAAAGGCGAATGATGGGGAAAAGGTCCTGAGTTTTTTACCGCTTTGCCATATTTTTGAAAGGGCGACCTCATTTGCATACTTCTATAATTGTGCCTCCATTTGTTTCACTGGAACGGATAATCTAAGCGGTCCAAATGGTGATTTATTAGACGTAAAACCTGTTGCTTTCACCACGGTTCCTAGGTTATTAGAAAAAATATATGAAGCCATATACAACAAGGGACTATCATTGGGAGGCACAAAGAAAAAGTTGTTCTTTTGGGCACTTGCGCTTACCGATACTTTCGAACTCGACCAAAAGCTTTCATTCGCCAACCGAATGAAATGGAAGGTTGCGGATACATTGATATTCAGTAAATGGCGCGCTGCTTTGGGCGGAAATATTAGGATGATTGTTACCGGTGCAGCACCCTGCCCTGTAAAGATTATGCGAGTTTTTTGTGCCGCGGGAATCAATGTACGCGAGGGATATGGACTAACGGAAACTTCTCCAACCTTGACGGTCAATACTTTGGAACCGAATGGGGCTATGTTGGGTACGGCCGGCCATGCGATTACCGGCGTGGAACTTTATATCGACGAAACAGAAGGAACTTACAGCGAAGGGGAGGGTGAGGTGCTCGCCTCAGGCCCGAATGTAATGCAGGGTTATTACAAAAAACCCGAAGCCAATGCTCAGGTATTCAAAGAAATTGACGGCAAACGATGGTTCTGTACCGGCGACATTGGAAAACTGATCAAGGGGCCGGATGGAAAGGAATTCTTAAAGATTACAGACCGAAAGAAGGAACTGTTGAAAACCTCTGGCGGTAAATATGTGGCCCCCGCACCGATCGAGAACAGGATTAAAGAAGAATTTCTTATAGAACAAATGATGGTCGTCGGTGACAAACAAAAATTCGTCTCGGCACTCATCGTTCCCGCCAAGGAAGCCTTACAAAACTGGTGCGCACATAAGAAATTGGAATGGATAAATCTAGATGAAATGATACGGCACGATAGGGTAATAAAAAAATACCAGAAATTGATCGACAAATACAATCCGGAATTAAGCCATATTGAGCAGATTAAAAAATTCCGCTTGATTGCCTCCCCTTGGCTACCCCTCCATGAAGACCATTCGGAAGCCGAACTGACGCCGACTTTAAAATTGAAGAGACGGGTGATTCGGGAAAAATTCAAAACGGAGATAGCAGAGATGTATGCTTGATGTTGTTGCTTCTCGACGGGCTTACTAAATCATCGACCAAGAATATCAGTTTTTAAAGCTGAATTGGTATCAAGTGCAAATACCATTGACCCTTAAAACAGTCATACTAAAAGACTAAATCCATATAGTTTCGTAAACTAATGTTTCCTGAATCAGAATGCTTTACCAGCCTCCATCTGAGTATAAGACCGAGTATAAAATAGTAGCTACTGCAAATCGTTTATTACCTCGACCAATGATTTGTAGATAAAAGGGCCTGTCTCTGGACCAAGCGAATTTTCTTCGCCATACGTATCACTCTCATCATTGTATAAATAAGGTTTGCCCGTATCCCACTCGCTTTTAGGAATGATATAGCCGATTTCATCGTTCGAAAGGCCCAAGTAGAATTTATATTTGTCTGTTATAAGATCTTCGATAGGTGGAACTTCTAAAGGCCGTATGTAGAACTCGCGACCTTCTGGCGCCTCTATGCCACCGAATATGATTTCAGGATAAATTTCCCCGGGAATACTTAAAAATAACGCCGGGCCAATTCGAATGGCACCGACTTCCGTTCTTGTCTTGAAATATTCGGGCATACCCAATTTGATCAAACCGATTCCACTTGCGATTTTAAAAGTGGTATTGTCCAATTCTGGGAAAACTGTTTTTGCCCGTACCGAAATATTCGAGGTTCTTAAGGTATCTCCTTTCTTTCGGAGTGCTGCCAGCGACATTAAGGCAATTTGGTCGCCTAAAGCTTTGGTTTTTTCAAAGGTAGGCTCGGCGTATTCGACCCCCGTAAAAGGATTGGGAATCGAAATGGAAGGATGTGGTGCCATCAGCCCACCGATGGCTCCCGAAAAATAGATGGCCATTCCCCCCAAACCTTCTTCCATTTTTTCAGTGCCATTGTAAACGCCATTCTCCATGGCTTCGCGCACATAATGCGGAAAATCGGAACTGATCAATAAATTTTGGCTCCACAAAGTTTCCGGATGGTTCGACCAATTGATGAACGTACCAAGGGTCTGATCGTTTTCAGCGTCCAATACCTGCATCAAATGAATGCCGGTAGCTTTAACGATCGGTTTTCGAGTATCCTTCATTAGGGGCGCATCCTTTCCCGAAAGGTCTTCGGCGAACACCAACTTGGCCGGGCGCAAATTTTTGACCGCTTCGGCAATCGCGGCAACGGTCTGTTCCTTTACATATTCCATCATCTCGGGATTCACTCCGGAATTGAACATATTTTCTCCCCAAATTCCGACCAGATCATTACTTTCATGGGTATGGGTGGACGAAAGCAAGGTATAATCGATACCCAAATCCTTGGGAATCCGTTTTCTGATATCGATTACATCGCCATGTAAAAAACCAATGGCATCCATGGAAATCATCGCGATGCGACTTTTACCATCGTCAATGACCATGACTCTTGACCATACCTCGTCATGAACACCCTGTGCCGGTTTGGCGTTGCTCATGCCGGCAATCCAAAAAGCATCGAATTTTCCGTTCTTATTGTTGTCGTTGTAGGTATCGCCATCATCTTCTTTGTATTTGTTGTCGGCGTTGGCATCGTTCCATGTATCGACGATTATAGGCGTAATCGGTCTCTTGGCAAAACCGGCTTTGATGGTGCTTTGATCTTTGTTTTCAATCGTCACATCGATGGAATAATCAGGATGCCGATCGCGCCAGTTATACATGATGATGCAGCTAACAGCAAAAACTGCCAGAAGAATGAATAATCCCAACCACTTAAAAATCCGTTTCATTTTTGTTTTGTTTATAACCTTGAATCAGTGAGTTCATTGGCCAGTCTAAAGTTCAATTCCATAAGATAATCTCCCATACTAGGGCCGTACCATCCCATCAATCGCGGCTCATAGTTGTCATAGTAATAATATTTCTGGGGCACGATGTAGCCGAGATATTGTCCGTTGAAACTAGTCAGGGCAGAGTTATACCCCCCTACTTCCAACGCATTTTTCAAATCGATTCCATATTCACCACTAAGTTCATAGGGCATTGCGATCCAGACCAGGTCGTTAAGTTGAACACCTTGTAAATAAATGGATTTCATTTCTGCCATCAATTGACCCCCGGCCCAAGTGGCAAGGCGCAACCGGTCTGAAACATAAAAAGCCTGAAGCTTTGGAATTTCGATTTCAGTAGTTATCGCCGTCATGGTCATCACCGAATCATAATGCATTTTATTAATGACCACTTCGGCCGAATCTGCCAAGGTCTCCCCGATATACCGTGACTTTTCAAAGTTTTCGCCCTCACCTTTATTGGAATGACTACCTACCGTTCCTGCAAAGAACATGGCCAGATCGATTCCCTTCGTTTCTAGGCTTCTTTGAAAATAACCGGGATAGTCGCCACTGAATGTATCGTTCCAAGGGCCAATGGTCGTTGCATGGGCCCCGAAGATTCCGATGACGGCTTTTTTGCCATTCTGTTGCGCAAAAGTTACCAAGTTTAATTTATCGTTTAGCCTTCCCGTTTCTCCAATAATACGATTGCGTATTAGATTAGGAGCCCTGATATAGCCTGACGAAAACTTTGCATGTTTCTTGTCTTTTCGGGCATCAAGAATCAATTTCGTAAATTTTTCCCCCAACCATTCTACTACTTTTGGCTCAAAGTCGCCCCCAAAACTCTTACCGACGAACCCGGGTATACAGTTTCCTATGCTGGCATGGGTATGTGTCGCACCGAATACAATTTGCTTTCTTGAGATTTCCCCTTTAAGATTTGCTTCGACCTTCAGCACCACTAATTCGGGTATGACGACCATATCTGCACTTAAAAATATAAGTTCGTTACCGTCTACGTCAACCGCGATGGCCTTGGCAAATAGTGAATCGTGAGCGCCTACAGCTATTTGTCCATCGCCAAAGCCGGCCATTTTGATGGCATTGAATTCGCCATTGGAGGCATCTGGCGAAACTTCTACGAATTGTGGGGTAATGTTTATGCTTGCAAAACCTGCTAAAAGTTCACCGTTGGCTTCTATTTTTTTCTCAAAGGCGACATCCATTTTTGCCACGGTATTTTTATAATACGGGGCCTCAAAATAGGGGTCGGTTTCAATGGTTTGTGTTGAAAAATAGAAAAGGAGCCCTAGAACAACGGCCAATGTGCCAAGAACCCGTAACATTCTTCGCTGCCATCTTCTCGTTTTCATCTAGTTGATTTTTGAAGGTTCTAAAACTATATATTTTACTGTTTTTCTGTTCCATGTGTAGACCAAGTGTACTTTGCCATCTTTAGCCTGAATAACGGTAGGATATGAATATTCTTCGCCCTCTTTGTCCGTTGTTTCCCTTAGCGGCTCAAGGTCAAGAACATGTTCCCAATTTTTTCCATCCTTGGAAATCCCTAAACTCAGTGGCACCCGATCGCCCCAATTTTTTCCGGTTGGGTTATAGATCAACAGATGGCGACCATCCTTTAAAGTCACTCCGTCGACCCCCGAATTCGGATTGGGAAGTGAAGTGGCCGTCATTTCTCCCCATGTTTTTCCGTGGTCTTCGGACCAGTTTTGTGCGACCACATCATTTTTGGTGCGGCTAAGCAACTGCAGCTTTCCGTTGCCATGGTTTAAGACTACGGGCTGTATAGCTCCGAACTCCTCGGGATCGTTCAGTGGTTCGGTTTTGGTCCAGGTTTTGGCGCTATCGACACTTTGCTCAATGTGGATGGTCCAATCCCCCGTTAAGGTTTCGTTGCTCGACGGCGAAACAATGGCACCGTTCTCCAATTGAATGGGCTGATTTTTTATGGGCCCTAAAATACCATCCTGAAGCCTTACGGGTTCCGACCAGGTTTTACCGTCATCTTCGGAAGTCATATAAAGCCCCCACCATTCTTGCGGACTTGGCCCGACCTTATAAAAGAGATATAGAGGCTGTTCCTCAGGTTTGAACAAAACCGGATTCCAACAGGGGTGGCGCGTGCCATCTTCTTGTACACCGTTAACCACTTCTACCGGGGCAGACCAAGATCCGTTCGTATTTCGGGATACCCAAATTCCCACGTCTTTGTTCTTTTCCTTGGTGCCACCGAACCAAGATGCGATGACCGTTCCGTTGCTTACTTCCACGGTCGAGGCATGACATTCGGGGGTAGGCGCATTTTCAATGTCGTAAATAAATTCTTGTACTAGGATCGAAGAATGCTCCAACGGAATCATTTCAGGCAATTTTTTTTCCTGTCCATTACAAGAGAAAATAAAGATAGTGCTAAGGCAAATGCAAAATGTTCTCATAGTTTTAATTTTTGTTTGGATTCTTATGACTTTGGAATATGTTTTTCAAAAAACTGGTCCATATAATATTGGCAGTACGCGTTTACCTCTTTTGCCATATCCATGGTGTGGGGCCATCCCAATAGCTTATGATATTCGGAAACTGCACCCGCATCCCGTAATGTTTTATCTAGGATGTCAGATTGCCGAAAAGGTACCAGTTCATCTAAAGTACCTTGAAAAGTGAGCGTGGGAGGCACATTTTTAGAGACGGAGAACAAAGGGGATGCATTTTTGTACAGTTCAGGAGCCTCATCATACGTTTTTCCGATTAAATATTGTACGGAAGAGGCGTTAATTGCGGTTTCATCGGTAAGATTGGAAGGGCCATAAAAATTTACAACGGCCTGTACATCGGCAGAAACTCCTTGTTCATCCACATCCTTGGGGGTATTCGTATAGGCGCTCATCATCACCAAATGCCCACCTGCGGAACCTCCGATCATGGCCACCTTATTTTTGTCTATATGGTATTTTTCCGCATTGTATTTTAGCCACCGTACGGCATCTTCAACGTCATGGAGTTGGGTGGGATATTTAGCGACATCGGTCAGCCTGTATTGCACGGTAGCGGTGATGTATCCTTTTTGGGCATAACTGCTTAGGTAGACCAAGTAATCATGTTTGTTCCCCTTTTTCCAAGCACCGCCATGTACAAAAACCAATAAAGGGGCATCGGCCCTTATATCCTTGGCATGGTAAATATCCAATTTCAAATCGATGGAATCTGTGCTCTTGTAGATGACATCCTTATACTCCTTTAAATCCTCCGGTAAGGGAAAATCCTTTTCGATCAGCTTTAACGCACCTGTAGCATAGGCGATCTTTAAGGTTGCGTTATTGGCGTATCCTTCTGGTGGTTGGGACACATCATGGGTCTGGGTCTTACAAACTATCAAACAGGAAATTATAAGAAGGATGGTAGCTATGCTATTATATGCCATGATAACAATTTAAGATGAGTTCATTTATTGCGTCACGCCCAAAGGTTTTCGGATGAAGATAATTACGGTTGCCGAAACAAACATCAAGAGCCCG
>JAGXIC010000270.1 GCA_024635875.1 Pricia sp. | reverse complement strand
TATGGAAAAGAAAGGATTTCAATATTATAAAATCGGACAATCGTGAAAATACTTGTGACCGGGGCCGCCGGCTTTATAGGATACCATTTATGCGAAGCCCTTTTGAAAAGAGGTTTCGAGGTCTTAGGATTGGATAATCTCAACGACTATTATAGCGTTGACCTTAAATTCGACCGCTTAAAACAGTTGGGGATTGCCAGAAAGGACGCCGAAATTTTTAACGAAATCTGTTCGGGGGCTAAGCATGCCGATAAATTTTCTTTTGTGAGGATGAATCTTGAAGACCGTAAGGCCTTGCCGCGTTTGTTCGAAAAGCAAAATATTGAGGTGGTATGCAATTTAGCGGCACAAGCCGGGGTTCGATACAGTATTGAAAATCCCGAGACCTACATCGACAGTAATATTGTTGGTTTCCTGAACCTTTTGGAATGTTGCCGTAATTTTAACATCAAACATTTAGTTTACGCTAGCAGTTCAAGCGTCTACGGGCTAAACGAGAAAATTCCGTTTTCTACCGAAGACAATGTAGATCATCCAATAAGCCTGTATGCTGCCAGTAAGAAGAGTAACGAACTGATGGCGCATACCTATAGCCATCTTTTCGGAATTCCTACAACGGGACTGCGGTTTTTTACCGTCTATGGCCCTTGGGGTCGCCCCGATATGGCTGTTTTCCTTTTTACTGATGCCATTGTAAAAGACCGTCCTATTAAGGTATTCAACCACGGCAAAATGGAACGGGATTTCACTTACGTTGACGACATTGTCGAAGGTGTCACCCGTATTATAGAAAAGCCCGTCGGGGACAGAAAGCTTTATGAAATCTATAATATCGGCAACAACAATGCCGTCCAGCTTTCCGAGTTTATCGAAGCTATCGAACACCATATTGGCAAAAAAGCGGAAAAAGAAATGTTACCCATGCAGCCCGGGGATGTAGAACGTACCTGGGCAAATGTCGATGATCTAATTGCGGATTATGATTACCGGCCAGATACTCTTATCAGCGATGGGATTAAAAAATTTGTAACTTGGTACAGGGAATATTACAATGTATAACTACTTCTTTAGCTGAAATTTTCGAAGGAATTGGTAATGATATTTTATTGAAGCCATTATTCGAAATTAGTTGGAAGAACAAAAAAATAAATCATAGAATAACCGATGTAGAACATCGAATAATTAAAATTTCAAAATGACGGAAGGTAAAATCAAGGTAATTTATTGTATGGGCTCTGGAAGATCGGGTTCAACGTTATTGAATATAATTTTGAGCAACCATTCAAAAATTTTTGGTGCGGGCGAAATAAACAGTATTCAAAGAATTAATCAAGAAAAATTTAATTGTTCTTGCGGCAACAGATTCGTTGAATGTGATTTTTGGGGAGGGGTGATGGACAAATGGAAAAAAGCGGAACAAAAAGAAACCCCTGCGGAAACTATTTCAAAAATACATGGCATCGATAATTTCAAATCTCCGATAGCTTGGATTAAATATTTGTTAAATTATCCGTTTCAATCCAGATTTTTTAAGAATTACCTTGAGAGTACATACAATTTCTACAAAGCCATGATCGAAGAAAGTGGAAGACCGGTTATCATGGACATTTCCAAAAACCCTTTACGGGCTCTTGTTCTAAATGCGCATCCTAAAATAGATTTAAGACTAATTCATTTGGTCCGGGATGGTAGAGGCGTAGCCTGGTCAATTAACAAATACGATAAGACCGATATTCGGCAAAAACCGGTTTGGAGGGCTGCCTTATTCTGGACAGTCATAAACCTGCAGGCAAACTTTGTCAGAAAAAGGGTTAAAGATTCCGGTTTGGTACTCTATGAAGACCTTGTGAAATTTCCGGAAAAGACCATCAACTCAATAGCGCAAATCGCCGACGTAGACCCTACATCCATCATCCATAGTCTTAAAGGCAACCTGGCACAGGAGGAAAGCCATATTATGGCAGGGAATAAATTGAGAAGGCAAAGGAACATCACACTCAAACTCGATACCAAATGGAAGGAAAATTTGAGTCAAGAACAAATCAATTCCTTTATGAAGATCGCGGGATCGACTATGGCAAGTTATGGGTATACTAAGGGTAACCCATAAATGCCTACAAAACCATTCCCGCTGCTACCGTCTCATTCGTATTTTCATCAATTAAAATAATACTGCCACTAGCGCGATTATCCCTGTAAGAATCGATCATCAAAGGTTTGGTAGTCCTTATCATAACTTTGCAGATATCGTTCATCCCAATCTCGAAATCATCGGTTTTTCTACTCAATGTATTGATATCGATTTTATAGATCACTTGCTTTATGATTGCTTTTTGCTCGTTGGTGGTATGCCTGATAGCGTATTTCGCCCTTGGCCTGGCCGGTTTATCATTGAGCCAGCACAGCATAACCTCAACATCTTGCGTAATGTTAGGCTGGTTTTTCGATCTCACGATCATATCCCCGCGACCGATATCGATGTCGTCTTCCAATAATAGGGTTACGGACATAGGTGCATAGGCTTCCTCGATTTCAGTGTCCGAAAGATCGATACGCTTAATTTTCGAAGTAAAACCAGAGGGCAGTGCGGTAATTTCGTCCCCCTTCCGGAACACGCCGCTAGCGACCCTTCCGGCATACCCACGATAATCTAGGTAGTCTTCACTCTGGGGCCGAAGTACCGTTTGAACCGGAAACCGGGCATCTACCTTATTGATATCGCTACTGATGTGCAAATTCTCTAATGTATGGAGCAAAGGTGCCCCCCGATACCACGGCATACTGTCGGAGTGATTCACCACATTAGCCCCAAGCAGGGCGCTTATAGGAATGAACCGTATATCGGTAACTAGCAATTTTGAGGAAAACTCCTCAAATTGTCTTAGAATCCTGTCGTAGGCTTCCTCTTTGAAATCCACCAGGTCCATTTTATTGATACACACGATAACATGCGGAATATGCAGAAGGGAAGCGATAAAAGCGTGCCGTTTCGTCTGCTCGATTACGCCGTGCCTAGCATCGATCAAAATAATGGCCGCATTGGCAGTCGAGGCGCCGGTGACCATGTTTCGGGTATACTGTATATGTCCCGGTGTATCGGCGATGATAAACTTTCGTTTCGGGGTGGTGAAATAACGGTAGGCCACGTCTATAGTAATACCCTGTTCCCGTTCGTCCCTAAGCCCATCGGTAAAAAGGGCGAGATCTATACCTTCGTGACCTTTCTGCTTGCTCGTTTTTGCTATGGCCGCCAGTTGATCTTCGAATATTGATTTAGAGTCGTATAACAAACGGCCGATAAGCGTACTCTTTCCATCATCGACACTGCCGGCGGTCGAGAATCTTAATAATTGGTTGCTGCTAATTTCCATGAATTAAAAATAAAAAATTAATGTACGGCCGGCCAAAAGGCCGTTAGATTTAATAGGAGCCTTAAAAGTACCCTTGTTTTTTTCTGTCTTCCATCGCGGCTTCAGATCGTTTGTCGTCAGTTCTATTCCCCCGTTCAGTCTGCTTCATGCCGGCGACTTCTTGTACTATTTTTTCTAACGTATCCGCATTGGATTCCATCCCGCCTGTTATAGTAATATCCCCGAGAGTCCGGAATCTTATTTTTTTTGTTTCAACCTCTTCATCTGGGCCAAGTGTCAAGAACTCAGAATTGGGAATCCAAGAATCGTTTCGCCAAACTACTTCTCTTTGGTGTGCCAAATACAATAAGGGTATAGATATTTCCTCACGTTTTATATAGTTCCAAACGTCCATTTCGGTCCAATTACTTATCGGAAAAACCCTAAAATGTTCTCCTTCAAAATGCTTCCCATTGAAAAGGTTCCAGAGTTCTGGTCTTTGATTCTTCGGGTCCCATTGGCCAAAGTCGTCACGATGTGAAAAAAAGCGTTCTTTGGCCCGCGCCTTTTCTTCATCCCTTCTTCCGCCTCCAATGGCACAATCTACTTTGTGAAGTTCGATCGCGTCCAACAAGGTGGTGATCTGAAGCACATTTCTGGTCGCGCTTTTTCCTTTTTCTTCTACCACCCTACCTTTATCTATAGACTCTTGAACAGACCCCACAATTAGTCGCAGCTCTAGCGTATCGATTAAGTCATCACGAAACTGTAACGTTTCAGGAAAGTTGTGCCCTGTATCCACATGCAACAGGGAAAAGGGAATTCTACAGGGCCAAAATGCTTTTTTGGCCAAATGGGTGAGGACTATCGAGTCCTTTCCTCCCGAAAAAAGTATGACAGGATTTTGAAATTGTGCCCAAACTTCACGGAGAACGTAGATGGCCTCGGATTCTAATTCATCGAGATAATTTAAGTAATACCTACTCATAATGGATTATTTAATTTGCTTTTAACAAAAGTATAGATGGTCTCGACCGATTCGGTCACATCATTCTCTTCAGTGATTTCAACATCAGGGTTCGAAGGCACCTCGTAGGGTGCGGAAATACCGGTCATGTTCTTTATTTCACCTTTTCGGGCTTTTTTATAGAGGCCTTTTACATCTCTTTGTTCACAGACGTTTAAAGGAGTGTTCACAAAAATCTCGACGTAATTCTTTCGCCCCACCTTTTTTTGTATGAACTGGCGGTCTTTATCGTAGGGTGCCACGAAAGCGGCCAGTACCACTACACCGGCATCGATAAAAAGTTTGGCTATCTCACCGATTCTTCTATTGTTTTCCGAACGGTCTTCCGGCGTGAAGGTAAGCCCCTTGTTGATTCCTCTTCGAATGTTATCGCCATCTAGCACATAAGTGCGTACGTTGGCTTCGAACAGGCGAAGTTCCAAGGCGTTGGCAATCGTTGATTTTCCGGAGCCTGAAAGTCCGGTGAAGAATACCAAAAACGAGTTGTGTCCATTCAATTTTCTTCGCTCTTCCCGAGTAATCCTGTAGGAATGTGGAACAATATTTTTATCCATCTAGTTTAGAGTTTCGTTCATTTAATCCAAAATCAATTTTATACCATACCCGTTCGTGTCCATAATAAAGTATCATTTTTGTAATGATTTCAAAGGTACCTATTTTTAGTCCCGTTAGCGGGTTTTGGGTAATAATCCAGGAAAGTAGTACCGTATCGATGGTGCCCACCATTCTCCAAGATATGGTTTTAAGCAAATGTCGTTTTCGGCTTTCGGGAATCCCGATTTTCGACCAAACGCGTTCATGAAGATAATACAGCAGCATTTTGGTCACCACCTCGGATAGACCGATTTTCATACCGGTAAACGGATTACCCGTGATGAACCAAGATAACAAAAATGTATCGATGGTACCGACCGTTCGCCATGTAATCGTTTTGGCCAAATGCCGTTTATAGGATACCTTTCCCATCAGCTACGGACCAAAAAATGAGAATTCAACAAGTTCGCCTTATTATACATAAGGTCGCTGCGGGTCTCTTGCGATATTACTCGAAGGCCAACGGCGGAGCAGATGGCATGGCCTGCGGCGGTATCCCATTCCATGGTGGGTGCAAATCTTGGATATACGTCCGCTTCGCCTTCGGCCACAAGGCAAAACTTTAGGGAACTGCCCTTCGATACCACTTCCACCTTTTCAAAGTCCAACTTGGCCTCGTCGATAAACTGGGTGGTTTCTGCATTCATATGAGACCGGCTACCGACTACCCTTAACAATTCGTTTTTGGTTTCGGAACGGGGATAAATTCGATCTTTATCGGCAAATAGTTCCGGTATTCTGTGTTGGTCATCCAACAGAGTCTTGAAGGCCTTTTGTGAATTAACATCCGCATAGTAGAGTGCTTTCGTAACTGGAACATAAATGACACCCAATATCGGGTTTCCATCCTTACAAAGCGCAATATTGACCGTAAACTCACCGTTCCTTTTTATAAACTCCTTGGTACCGTCAAGGGGATCGACGATCCAGCAGGTCGACCAGTGCTGTCTTTCCTCAAAATCCTTCTGTTTGTTTTCTTCGCTGATAATAGGATAGTCCGTCTTTCTTAGATAGGAATTTATTTTAGCATTGGCCTTGGTATCGGCGAGGGTCAAAGGAGAACTATCACTTTTTTTTTTCGTTTCGATTACCGGCAAACCATACACTTTGAGAATTACTTTTCCGGCATCCACAGCGGCATTAATGGCAATATCCAAATCTTGGTTCATTACATTGCGGTTTAAAAATCTAAATATATCCCATTTTTTCTATCCAAATTATTTTATCCGTATAAGGCCAAAAAAATCGCTAGCGGTAGATTTATTGAAATACTCGAATGAAACTTGATTGACGCGGGAAACTGTATGGTCATGACGGCAAAACTAAATAATGAGTCTTCCCTTTCAACCGTTGAACTCTCTTTTCTACAGATGGCGGAGTTCGTAACCTACATTACAGAAATATATATATCTTTGCCGTCGAGTGTCAAAGTCAGGGTTGGAAAACCAATTCCGAAATTTTTGGTAACGTCGCGATGTCCATCCTTAGACAAATATAGACCATCTAAAACAGAACTCTCAAATAATTGAAATAGTATAAAGCCATCGACTTTTATGCATACTCTATATAATCGAAAAAAAATTCAATTTTGGTGTAGGCTACCGGCGAATTATTTGCCAGGAATGAAAACGATATGAACAACGTTACGATAGCAGTTATCGGTCTCGGATATGTCGGAATTCCACTGGCCCGACTATTTGCCACAAAATATGCTGTAATAGGATTCGATATCAATGAGCGACGGGTCAAGGAATTGAAAGAAGGAATCGACAGTACCCTAGAGGTTGAACATGACGTTCTAAGGAAAGTTCTTTCGGATACCCCACAGATGGAAACCGGACTTTACTGCTCGAACCAATTGGACGATATTTCCGATTGCAACTATTATATCGTTACCGTACCCACTCCGGTCGACAGCACCAACCGCCCTATATTGACTCCTCTTTACAAGTCGAGTGAAACGGTGGGTAGAGTCTTAAAAAAAGGGGACATAGTGATTTACGAATCTACTGTATATCCCGGGGTTACGGAAGAGGAATGTGTGCCCGTTCTTGAAAAGGTCAGCGGTTTAAAGTTCAACACCGACTTTTTTGTTGGATACTCCCCAGAGCGGATAAATCCCGGAGATAAAGAGCACACGGTTGAAAAAATTCTGAAGGTCACCTCAGGTTCTACGCCCGAGATAGGCAAAAAGGTAGATGAACTCTACGCCTCGG
>JAGXIC010000269.1 GCA_024635875.1 Pricia sp. | reverse complement strand
GTTGGGCTCGGAGATGTGTATAAGAGACAGGTATCTAAGGGCGTCATCCGTATATAGCAAAGTGGCAAAAACGTTATCGTTCTTTTCGATGACATTCTTGATTTTTCCCTGATGGTTTCCCTGAGATATAATTTGCCCTACCTTTTGCTCGTAAAAATCCTGTTGGGGAGGAATGAAAGGCTCGTGGGTACTGATGGTCATATATACTTCCATTCGCAGCTGTCCGGCTTCCCGGGGAAGACTCATACTTTTCTTGAACAGTTCCCTATCGGGATAGCCCCATGACGAACCCGCTGCGTCTTCGGCCTGCAGGGTGAATTGATTACCGAATCCGGATTTGTCAAGCACAAAATCCACATTCTCGCTGAGCAAGAAACGGTCGACATTGTCAAAAGAGCTGTTGGTGCCCTGATAGAAAGATGTTCGGTATCCGTTATTCTTTAAAATACTGTATAGGGTCAGTTTGTTGGGATATTTTTCCAGCTCCATAAACCCGCTTTTCCCGAAAGGCAAGGATCCTATCAATGAAGGAAGCACCCCGAACGTGCGGCCCGCGTTGCTCAAACAATTTTCCCAGTAGAGGGATTTTGTGCTGAGAGAATCCAAGAACGGGGTAAAACCTCCATATTCGGCGCCTTCGCCCATAAAATCCCTGCCTAGGCCTTCGACCATAATGAACACGATGTTGGGTTTTTCCTCTTTAAGCTCAAAAAATTCACCGAGCGTATTCTCGATTTTTTGGGATTTGATCAAGGGATATTCCACATCCGAATTGTAGGAAGTATCCTCCGTAGAAGTTTCATAAAGATTCAGCGCCAAATACTGCGTTTTGTTCTGGTTGATAGGCTTCCCGGAAACGAAGAGCGTCATAATGAACAGGCTGAACAGGATTATCGTAAAAGGATACATCCTACTGATGTGATGATAATATTTTGAGGTGATTTTGTACAATCCGAAAAATAATCCAACGATGACAACTATCCCAAAAACCATGGAAATATAAAGCCATACGCCCCCGGAATTGGCAATCGTAATTTTCATATCGGCAAAACTATAGCCCAAAAGGTCGGAGCCCAAGGGCACTAGGGCCGTGCAGTAATAGCTGATAAGCATGGCCTCCATAATCAAGAGCACTATCAACATTGCGAACACCAGATTAAAGCCATAGCGTGGCCTGAGGTTCTCCCAAAAATTAAAGGGAAAAGCCAGAATGACGCCTACAATCGAAGCAAATCCTATTTGGTGGACGGTAGCGATAAAGAAACTGGATCCAATAATAATATCAACTACCCCCTTAAAATACAGAGTAGTATATTGATAAACAGTAAGCACGAGCAAGCACCCAAAGAACGAAAAGATCAATCGGGTATACTGCTTAAGCGTATATCTATCGTATTGGCTGGTGTTCAACTTTGTTAATTAATTAGTATTAAACTTAATATCTCTGAACTCATAACTCTTAACTCATAACTCCTAACACTTAACCTGCCTTCGCAAACCCTTTCCGCACCTGCGAGCCCCATCCGGCTTTGATCCGGAACAATTTCTTATAGTTGCCCCTTACCGCTGACCATACCACAATAGGATGAAAAAATATCGGCTCTACAATGGCACAGAACATCAGTGTAAGAATATCCTTGGTTTTTTTGTATTCGTTATAACTGTAAACATCCCAAAGGATGGCGTAGAACGAGAACATGACGGAGAACAGATAGACCGTAGCAGTAATCGCGAGAAAGAAATCCCAATTTAGGATGCCTAGATAATAAAATACCACAACGGTAAAAAAACCGAAAAACTCCATCAAGGGCGCCAGCCACTCATAGAAAAACCAATAGGGATAACTTAGCAGTCCCAGACGACCGTATTTGGAGTTAAAGAACATGTCTTTATGCTTGAAAAGAGTCTCCAGATTACCTCTCGCCCAGCGGTCTCGCTGGTTTATGAAGATTTTAAGGTCCTCGGGCACTTCGGTCCAACACAGGGAATCGGGAATATACTCAACGGTATACGGGGTCTTGTTATCGTGCATATATCGTCGCATCTTGAATACGATTTCCATGTCCTCCCCTACCGTTCCTGTATCGTAACCGTCAACGGCCAAGGCGATTTCGCGATCAAAAAATCCAAAAGCACCTGAAATGATGAGCAGGCTGTCGATACTGCCCCAGGCCATTCTTCCTAAAATAAACGAGCGGGTGTATTCCAAAAGTTGAAACCGTGCCAACCAGTTTTTAGGTAGTCGTATCTCCTCTAACTGTCCGCCTTGGATTACACAGGAATTTGCTACTCTGATAACCCCGCCAACAGCGATGACCCGCTTTTCGGAGCGTTGATAAAAAGCCTTCACCACATGAAGCAACGCATCCGGCAGTAGGAGGCAATCTACATCGATGCATCCCACGTAACGATTGGTCGACAGGGTCATACCCGTATTTAGGGCGTCTGATTTGCCTCCGTTTTCTTTGTCTATTACAGTCAGTTTCGCAAAGGCACGGTGCGGTGACTTATAAATGCCCCGAATAGGTTTGTTGCGCCAGTTAGGATCAATTTTCTGTTCGATTTTGACAAGGTCGTAGGCATCGATCATCTTTTGTAAAGTATCGTCTTTACTACCATCGTTAACAACCATAACCTCGTAATTGACATACCGTAGAGACATGAGCGAACGTATATTCTCTACGATGGTCATCCCTTCGTTATAAGCGGGTGCTATAATCGTGATACTTGGGGCCAAGGGTGATGCCATCACTTTCGATAGGTCACCGAAACTGTTCTTTTTACGGTAATGGATCGAATTTTTGGTAGACAGATAGCCCATGATACTGAACAGCGTAAATAGCGTCACAGTAAATATCAAAAAGACGAGGTTTATGTATTCGAGGACGATATAGTAGAGTTCGCTATCCATTTAAAAGGTCAAAAAAACAGTTTGGAAAATTTCCGCAGCGAATTAAATAACGAGCTTCCATTAGCATCGAAAGGCACTTCTGTCGAAATTACCGGAATTTCCAATATTTTCTGGTCGTAGTGATTGTCCAAAATCTCGCAAAGCTCAAAATCAATATCTAAAATCTCAGGAGCCATGGCGGGAGACACCTTCAATTCAGAAAGAAGGTGGCCAAAACTTTCTTCCTCCAAATCCATTTCATTTGTCGCTTTTCCCCCGACTATTTTAGATACCCCATGTTCTGCTACAATGTCGGATACCCTTTTCGAATATAGGGCTTCCGGATTCTCATGGGAAAGTTTTTCAATTAAGAGTTTTAGAACGGTCTGTGCCTTGTTGCGTATGCTTTGATCGGGATTTTGGAGCAGACCGTCCAAAAATTCGATTTCCTTTTCGTCGCCTACCGGTACGATCTCGTCCAAAAGAATGAGTTTACATTCCGTATCTATACTTTTAAAAAGGTCGGCGAAAACGCTAAACACGGGTAGATTAGCGGTCTCGATATCGGTGTTTGAATTTGATTTTCGTTTTGCAGCCCGTTCGCGGGAAAATTTCTCTATCATTCCAGCAATACGTTCTTTGATAAAACCTTTGCGCTCCTCTGCCCTAAGCTCTTCCAATAAGGGAATTTCGCGAAGGTCGCCAAGTTCCTCAAGGTCGTCCAGAAGTCCCATCATATAGGTCTCGTGGTCATCGTAATAGACCGGTTCGGGAATGAGTTTGTTTGGAAATTCAGCATCCGATGGATAGGGAACGGTCTCGTAGTTCAATTCGATTTTTCGTAATTCGTTGTCTGCCATCAACCAAGACATCGCGTCTTCGACATTGGGATTTTTTATATCAATAATTGGGGCATCCTCCAGATTGAATGCTACTTGTTCGCCTTCCCTATAAGCATCAGCGTCGTGCTTTTCTTCGAAAGACACCTCAAAATCGGAAAGTGAATAGCCCTCGATAGTATCGAAGGGTTCCAATGCGTCTAAATTCAGTGCATCGGAAGATTCGGCATCCGACAACGTCTCGTCATCGATAACAACGGGCAGAAAGTCCAGTTCATTGATTTCAGTGATCAGGGCCTGTAACTCTTCATCCATGGGGTCGGAAAAAATTTCATCATGGCGGACTTCGATAGCCCTTACAGATTCATTGTCTATAGCGTTATCGTGGTCGGTCATTTTTCCGTTAGAAATGGCCTCGGTTTCAGCCACCACAATAGGCAGAAAGTGGATTTCCGAAATATCGAAATTGGACGCTTCGGCTGAATGCGTGTCGTCAGGGGAAGCTGCTTTCACCTCTTCAACTTCTATCTTTATTTCTTTAAGGGATTTGCCGGATTTTTTTGGATTAGCCATTTCTTTACGTATTACTATTGGGTCTTTATGCTTGATTTGATTGTCTTTTGGTCCGGATTCGGAGTCCGCCGGTACCGGATGCTCCCCTGATATGTCGATTTCGGGGCCTACCCTAGCTTGCTCCTGGTCGGCCGCATCTTCTTCGATTGCCTTTTTTTCTACTTCCCCGACATCGATATCTTGAGAAGGGTATACCTTGATATGTTCTATATTCTTAGTCGGCATGATACTTTCGGGAGCAATCGTGTTTATGGCGCCCACAGCTTTACCTTTTACCGAGAAGTTCCCTTCCCGTTGGGATACGTTTTCTAAAAATTCAATGTCCGAGGTACTGCCTAATTCCGCAATCGCCCCCAAAACGGCCAATTTGGTGTCGACCGTGCATTTCGGAAAGACGCCTTTTAAAGTCGGTAAGGCTTGGGTGACATGAAATTCCTTTATACAATCGATAGCCTGTTGCTTGACCTGCCGGTCTTTGTGCTTTACCAGCTCGATAAGTGAGGTATTGGCATCGTTTTGGTTGTAAAATTTGATGAGACGCAGGGCGAACAGTACTACATGGGTATTGGTCGAAGTCAACCAAGCCCTAAAGCGCGGTGGTTCGAAATCTTCTTTGTTCCGCAATACATCCAGCAATTTCAACTGCTGCCACTCTGATATTTTGTATGTCGTGGTGTCTAAAAAGTAGCTGATTCCTCCAGATTTAAGGCTAACGGTGGCAATCTCGGCCTGTTTTCGAATGGTTCCCCTTCGGTAGTTAATAAACGTAACGATAAAGGGATATGCTTCCTCGACCTGCATCAGGGTGAGTTCGAGAATACCTTTCGAAAGGACCTCCCAACGCCAGCTCTCTAATTTCTTGAAGGCATCCTTTTCGAGTCCGAGATCTTGGTACAATTTGAATAGCCGTTTTTGGGTATCACCGGAAACATCTTTTCGCAAATCGAGTAGTATTTGCGCTAAGATTTTCCTGTTGAAATCTTCCCTGAGCAAATCACGTATCTCGATCTTTAATTCGATATACTTTGATTTCTCGATTTTGTCCGCATCATCTTCATAAAACAAAAACTCACTGACCATTGGCGATAGTTCGGTTTTCCGCTGCTTGATCCGCGATGCATTGGAAGATATTTTGTTCCGCAGGAAAAAGACCGAGAGGAAATACAATAGTGCCAGAAATACAAAAAAGGTCGAAAGTGCCCATAGAAGGTCATTGTTGATCTCCGGGGCGGTGATCAGCGTATGTATACCATATGTTAGGTTCGGTATCTTCAAATCAGTTTTTGTTCAGTTCACGGGCGACACGCACAAGAAGTTCGGAGGGACTTACCGGTTTGGAAATAAAATCGTTGGCACCTAATTCGAAAGCGTTCAGGACATTTTCTTCGTTGCCGGCCGATGATATAATGATGATGGGTACCTGTAATTTAAGCTCTTTGCGTACAAAGGCGATGAGCTCCATACCCGAGAAATAGGGCATCATGATATCGCTGACGATGATGTCGGGGGTGTGCTCGGCCAGATATTCCTTCACCTGTTTTCCGTTGGCACTTAGTTGTACCTCGTACCCACCCTTTTGTAGGCGGAACGTCAAAAGCGATGCCAGTAACTGGTCATCTTCGGCCAATAAGAGTTTTTTCTTTTCCATGCCCGACTTATCCTTGATTTAGGTTGGCCAGAGCTGTATCGATGTATTTTTTTACCGTTGGATATTCCTCGACAAAGCAATCGCAGAGAAACTGAAGGTGCTTCGAGTCTTGGTCCCCGTCACATTCCTTCTGTATGAGAACGATGATGGCGTGAAGGCTGTCCGTACGCATCATGGCCAACCCGGCTTTGATTTTATGGGCGGCCAGGCCAAGTGCCTTGAAGTCCGAATTGGGCAAATGTATTCGTGCGGCCCCGATAAATTCCAGTGCATTTTCATGGTATAGCGAGACCAGTTCTATCAAAAGGTCTATTTCTCCCATGCATTCTTCCAAGATGGGTTCAAGGTCGATGGTGGCGGATAAAGTGTCGGAATCAATGCCGGAAAGCCGCTGTAGGTCTAGTAGGATTTTTGTTTTCAATTTGGGATTATTTGGATTAAAACGATTGGGAGGGTAAAAATCCCCATAATTAGCCCCTTTAGCAATTTAATGTTACCTATGCTGGTATATCTGTTGTCAAATGGCTTTATTTGTAGGTATACTCTTTATAAAAAATTTCGAAATGAAGTACTTTATCTGCATTTTTGGTCTTTTAGCGATAATCTCCTGTACCCAAAAGGAAAAGAAAACAGAGGAAAATCTGGAGGCTAAAGCTAAGCGGATACATGAACAAACCATTACGGTGGACACCCATAATGATATCAATATCAATAATTTTACGGATAGTATCAATTACACCCAAAAGCTCGAAACCCAGGTCAACCTGCCCAAGATGGAGGAAGGTGGACTTGATGTCAGCTGGTTGATTGTCTACACCGGGCAAGACACGCTTACCAGAGAGGGCTATGCCAAAGCTGAAGAAAATGCCCTGGCCAAGTTTGAGGCCATACATCGCCTCTGCGAAGCCATTGCTCCGGATCAAATCGAATTGGCATTGACTTCGGATGATGTTCGCCGCATTGATTCAACCGGCAAAAAAGTGGCCATGATCGGTGTCGAAAATGCCTACCCAATGGGTGAAGACCTGTCGAATTTTGAAAAGTATTATAATCTGGGGGCGCGCTACATCTCCCTAGCGCACAACGGCCATAACCAGTACAGCGATTCAAATACCGGAGAAAAGGATAGTGTTTGGTTACACGATGGTTTAAGTGAACTCGGTAGAGCTGCTGTAAAAGAGATGAATAGATTGGGGATTATGATTGACGTGTCACACCCATCGAAAGCCTCAATACAGCAGACTATCGAGCTGTCGGAAGCCCCAATTATTGCCTCCCACTCCTCGGCGAGGGCACTGTGCGACCACAGCCGAAACCTGGACGATGAGCAGCTGAAATTGATTCAGAAAAACGGCGGGGTCGTTCAGACCGTTGCTTTGGGAGCTTATTTAAATACTAAAAAGGACTCCCTACAATCGGAATATATGCAGGTCATTTATAAAGAAGTGGCGGATTCGTTGAATGTGGCCTGGCACGACCCATCGAATTTCGACAGCTTGACCGACGAACAGAAAGAGGACTTTTTTGAGAATTATCCCGTCATCCTTAAAATTTCGAATACGGTGGCGGCAAAAAGAACAGATGCCCCACCGGCAGTAAACGTTGCCGATTTTGTGGACCATATCGACTATATGGTCGACTTGATAGGCATCGACCACGTTGGTATCAGTTCCGATTTCGACGGCGGCGGGGGCATCGAAGGCTGGTCCGACGCCTCCGAAACCTTCAATGTGACCCTAGAATTGGTGAAGCGTGGTTATACAGAGGAAGAAATCGCCAAAATTTGGGGAGGAAATGTACTGCGGGTTCTGGATGAGGTACAGACTTTTGCAAATGGACAGCTGAAATAGCAGTTTATTGATTTCAGTAGTTCAGGTATTTTATGAAAACATAAATCAATAAACTCTCTTTTCAATCTTCCCCCGCCAACCGATCTCTTACAAATTCAATTTTCGTCTTTCCGTGGGGTTTAGGCTTTCCATCTTCGCCCAGATTGACCATAATGATATTATCAACGGTAACGATAGTCTCGCGGGTCATTTTATTCCGAACCTCACAGTTCAAGGTGAGGGAAGACTTTCCGAACTTGACCACTTCTATGCCGATTTCCACGATGTCACCCTTAATTGCCGTACTCATAAAATTAATTTCCGACATATACTTCGTGACTATGCGCTTGTTTTCCAATTGGATGATGCTGTATAGTGCCGCCTCTTCATCGATCCAAGCTAATACGCGACCTCCGAATAGGGTTTCATTGGCATTTAAATCTCCGGGCTTCACCCATTTTCTAGTGTGGAATCTCATGGTAGGTTACGGTTAAAGGTTGCAGGTTTTATTTGAGGTTTGATTGCTACTTGGGCACTGCGCAAGGCGCAATGAACTACTTTACACCTTAAATTGTATACCAAAGTTACCGCGGAAAATATTCTTAACATAACTCAGGTGGCCCATCGCCCAAAGTTTTTGGAATATGAAGATCTGTGCCCAGCTTATTATTCAATTTCGCAATAAAATAGGCGGATAAAAGTGGGGATTCCAACTCCATATTCTGGTGTACGAAGAAGTTAATGTTCGTTAGTCCCTGTTTCTTCCAGTCCGCCAGCCGTTCTACCCAATCGTCCAACCGGGCGTAGTCGCTTTCATGGTTGGCGCCTACGTAGCGGATAAAGGCCTCGTTGTTCGTCAAGCGCATGTGCATGATATCTCTTCGACCGGCGGTATCGACCAAGATATTGGCGATGTTGTTTTCTTCCAGAAGGTGGTAGAGTTCCTGAGCGACCTTTTCGTCATTGAACCAATCCGTATGTCGGAATTCCATGGCCAAGGGGAACTCTTCCGGCCAATGTTCCACAAAGCGCACTACCCTATCCCAATTTTTTGGTCCGAAATTATCGTGCAGCTGTAAAAAGAGCGTACCCAGTTTATCCTTTAGGTTTGCCACTCCGATAAGATACTCATCTACAATAGGATACACTTGGTCATTTAACCTTCTCAAATGACCAATATTCCGTACGAGTTTGGGGAAGAACTTGAAATTATCGGGCGTAGTATTGCTCCATTTCGCAAATTGCTCCGGGGGGAACATCCTGTAAAAAGTCGCGTTCAGTTCGATACAATTAAACTGGCTGGAATAAAATTCGAGTTCGTTTTTTGTGCCCCGCGGATAAAAATTTTTCAGATCCTGCCGGTTCCACTTGGCACAACCGACATAAACGCTAAAGGCTTGGTCAAGGTTCTGTTTGGAGAGGATAACTTCTGTATCCGGATGGTCTTTTGGGATGGTGAAGTCTATGAATTCTGGTTGTTCTACTTTTCCGAATTTCATAAAGCTGTGTTCATAACCCGGTTAAAAACTATCGCACTGGAATGATTGAGCACAATATCGTATTCGTTATCTTTATAAAAATAGTTATTATGAGCGACCGGTGCAATCATTTACTTCGCATCCGCCCTGAAATTCCTTCTGCCAGGGTTACCCAAAATATGACTGAGGACGAAAAATTTCAGAATGGCACCTTGAGACCGATCATCAAGTTTCAAAATCCCCTTATTGTTGCGATGTTCAGGAATTATATTGCGAAATATAAGAACGCCTTTCATCAACTTTCGGCACAAAAACGCTTCGAATATATTGAGAATGCCGTTCAAAAAGATATGAAGTTCCGGAATTCCTTAAAGGGCATCCTCATCGGCCAATTTTCGTTGGACGAATACGAGACTTACATTAAAAATTCCTCTGCCTTGAACAAACGCATGATGAACATGGTCATCGAGCGGCTCAAGGATCAGATTCAGCTTTTTGAGGAGGGCGTTTTAATTTAATTCTTTTAAAAGCGGACCGCCGAAGCCTTGAGCAAGTCGCATCAATTCATTGAATGTTTTGATTGAAATGCATATGGTTAAGCAACATAAAATGAACGGAATAGTAGTACGAAGATTAAGTCAGTAACGACTCTCCGTTTAGGTTCGTGTTGAGTACATCGCCCATAAAATCGAAGTACGGGCGAATGGTTCTATACGATTTGTCGATTTCGTCAAGAAAAGTAGGTGAAAGCACTTCTACATCCGTAAAATTTCGACGGAAGATGAACTGTTTCTGCCGAATCAAGTCAATGTTTTCATGGTCTTTATCAAATCCCTTTGGAGCCGTCTTGACGGCTTCGCCCTCTAATTCGCCCCATATTTTTTTGAAGGATTTTTCGCGGATAATATTCCGGAACTCAGAGGCATCCAACTCGAACTCCTTCCGTATCCGGAACAGATCCTCTTTTTCGGGACCCCAAAATCCTGTGGCAATAAAGGTTTCCCCAGGTTTGATGCGAATGTAATAGCCACCCCTGTTTTGTGCGCCTAAACGGTGAAAGGAACCGGCAAAATGAGCCTTATACGGTGTTTTATCCTTCGAAAAACGGATATCCCTATAAATCCGGAACATCTTCATCTTTTCGATTTGATCATGGACTTTCAGGTTATCCATAACCAAGGTATAAAAATTCTTGACGTCGCTTTCATGCCGTTTAAACTCGGTTTTATGCTCGGTAAACCAATCTCTATTGTTGTTCTTTTTCAGTTTGTCCAAAAAATAAAGGGAGGCTGTAGTAATTGTGGGATGTAACATTCGTCTAAAATCCTGTGATTAATTGATATTTACGCTAAAGTTAACCAATGAAGATAGAGCGCATCTAAATTTATGGTTAATTTTGACAAACCAACATGGAAATATGACCCAACAATCGATTATAGAAAAAATAAACCGGCACAAGAAACAGCCCAATCTGAGGTATGTTCTGAAAGAAAAGACCGAGGCCTTCACCAATACCCTTTTTTATACCCTGTTCGACATAGATACACCCGTAGAAAAGAATTTGGGACTATTGGAGACACAATTCGACGCTTTAGTAGATCTGGCCTGTTGGGATGTTGACAAATCCTGCAAGAAAATATGGGATTCGTATGTCGCGAAACTACCCGAAATTTTACGCCGTTTGAACCTTGACGCAGAGGCTACGGTCAACTGTGACCCTGCATCCCTATCCATCGAAGAGGTCTACATGGCCTATCCTGGTTTTTATGCGATTGCCATTTATCGATTGGCCCATGAGCTCTATACAGAAGGATTTCCCTTGGTGCCGCGGTTAATGACCGAATGGGCCCATCGACAGACGGGAATCGACATCAATCCCGGTGCGCAGATTGGGGATTCGTTCCATATCGATCATGGAACGGGTGTCGTTATCGGGGAGACGGCGATTATTAAAAATCATGTTAAAATCTATCAGGGAGTTACTTTAGGCGGACTTTATGTAGCCAAACACTTGCAGAGAACAAAGCGACATCCAACCATTGAGGATAATGTCACCATATATGCCAGTGCAACGATTTTAGGTGGGGATACTGTTATCGGTGAAAATTCCGTCATCGGCGGAAACGCTTGGTTGACCGCCTCAGTACCCAAAAATTCCACCGTTTTTCACACCCCCGAAATCAAGATCAAAACCCATCCGAATGTCTAAAACTGTTCTCGACCTTATCGGCAACACGCCCTTGGTCGAATCCCGAATATTGAACACCAACCCCAATGTCACCTTATTGTTCAAGTTAGAGGGCCATAATCCAGGGGGTAGCGTAAAGGATAGAGCCGCCCTAAACATGATCAAAAGCGGATTGGAACGTGGCGATTTCAATAAAAAATCCAAATTCATCGAGGCGACCAGCGGAAATACCGGTATCGCCCTGGCCATGATTGCCGGCTATTACGGACTGAACATCGAACTCGTAATGCCTGAAAATAGCACCAAAGAAAGGGTACAGACCATGCGCGCCTACGGGGCTAAAGTTACCTTGACTCCCGCTGATGTAGGTATCGAAGGAGCTAGGGACTATGCGGATGAAAAAGTACAAAACGAGGGATTCCTTATGTTCAACCAATTTGGAAACGACGATAACTGGAAAGCCCATTACAAAAGCACAGGACCCGAAATTTGGCGAGACACCGAAGGTAAAGTGACCCACTTTGTATCATCGATGGGTACGACCGGCACGATAATGGGTACATCGACCTACCTCAAAGAA
Source organism: Pricia sp. (assembly GCA_024635875.1). Lineage (GTDB taxonomy): Bacteria > Bacteroidota > Bacteroidia > Flavobacteriales > Flavobacteriaceae > Pricia. The sequence goes on along the minus strand of JAGXIC010000269.1, from coordinate 3,857 downwards.
AAAAACAAGGATGTTCAAATCGTTGGAGTTCAACCTACCGATGGTTCCAGCATTCCCGGTATCCGCAAGTGGCCAATAGCGTATCTGCCCAAAATATTCGACGCTCGTAAAGTGGATCAAATATTGGAAGTCAGTCAAGACGAAGCCACCGCCATGGCAAAACGCTTGGCCAAGGAAGAGGGGATTTTTTCGGGTATGAGCAGTGGTGGAGCAACTGCAGCAGCCTTACGATTGGCCAATACCCTCGAAAGTGGTATTATCGTTTCCATCATCTGTGATCGGGGTGATCGGTATCTTTCCTCGGATTTGTTTCTTTGAAAAGGACCCTGTTATATTTATCACCTTAACCAAGGAGTGGATTCTAAATACCTATATCCAGTGTTTTCTTCGGAAATAGACCATCATTCCGATAAAAAGTGCAATCATCACTCCCCATACCACGTAATAGCCATATTCATAATGCAGTGCGGGCATGTGGTCAAAATTCATCCCATAAATACCTGCAATAAATGTCAAGGGTATGAAAATAGACGCCATAATCGTCAGCACTTTCATCACCTCGTTCATTTTATTGCTCATGTTGCTCATGTACATTTCCGTTAAGCTCATCGACATTTCGCGATAAATCTGTATACTCTCGTTTACTTCTATGGCATGGTCTTGAACGTCTCGCAGAAATATTTTAGTGTCCTTAGTTATTAATGGATGATCGGTATCGATCAATCGGCTGACCAGTTCTTTGACTGGATTGACCCAACGCCTGACCCGCAGTACTTCTTTTTTGATTTCCTGAATTTTTTGGGCCACTTCGGGACTTGGATCCGCATAGACCGCTTCCTCCAAAACCTCTATTTTATCGTTTAAGTACTCGAGTACAGCAAAATAATTGTCCACTATAGCATCCAAAAGTGCAAAAAACAGATAGTCCGCTCCCCGGGTACGGATGCGGCCGGACTTTTTACTGACTCGATCGCGGACACCCTTAAAAACATCGTCTTCCAATTCCTGAAACACTAAAACGCAGTTTTCCAAAAGTACTAAGGCGACATGTTCCCCGATTAACTCACCGTTTTCGTTAATGTAGAGCATCTTAAATACCCCAAAAATATAAGGCTCGTATTCATCGATTTTTGGGCGCTGATGGGTGTTTACGATATCTTCCATTACCAAAGAGTTCAGTCCGAAACGCTTCCCCACCCTTTCTATAAACGCCTCATCACTAAGCCCAACAATGTCTATCCACGATATCATAGGTGGGCCTTTATGGGCCACGATCTCTTCAATATTGGCCGGGGCATGTACGTTTAGCTCGCTCTCGTTGTATTCTAATATATTTACAACGCTCTCAAGGTTTTCCCTGTGCCCCATGTAGGTAATGGTACCAGGTGCCTCTCCTTTTTTTTTGGCGAACCGTGAAGGCATTTTTGGAATAATTTTACTGATTTTTTTTCTTTTACGCATGGGACTAGGATTTCTAAGACGTAGATGTGTTTTAGGATGCTAAAGTTAATAGAAATTTATAAGGGTGTCGGTGTTTTATTTTTGGATAACCAGTCCATTCAAATACTAAACTCCGATTGATTCAACAGCAGGCCGGAACCCGGTGCAATATAGGTGAGTAGTACGGTATTGTTTTCCTGAAGCGAAGCCTCTATATTTGATAATGTGAGCTCTCCCCTGCCCAATTGAATCAGGGCGCCCATCAACATACGTACTTGGTAACGCATGAATCCGGCACCTTTGACATGTAGGGCGTAACTTTTTTTCGGAAAAAAATTGGCACTTAACAAGGTATTACTTTTTATTTTACAGGATGTTATGCTACGTGTTGTCTTGGTCTTCCCGTGTTCTTTTACGGTATAGGCGGAGAAATTATGGATACCCTCGAAAAGCCGCGCCGCTTCCTTCATTAAATCGATATCCAGATTTTCATGAATATTGGCCAAAAAAGGAGCGCAGAACGGGTGATTTTTTTCACCAAAAGAAAACAGGTATATATATTCTTTTGTTTTTACATCCTTGATGATATTGAATTTTTTGGATATCGGGTCGATGGACAGGACACGGATATCTGGAGGAAGATTCGTATTAAAAAGTTTTTGGAAGTTTTCCGTATCCTCCAAGGCAGAGTCCAAAAAAAGTTCAAAGGACATATCCAATGCGGAAACTTTGGCATCCGTTCTGCCTGCACCGAGAATTTTGAAAGGTTCGCCCGGTAAAACAAACTTCAAAGTTTTTGACAGCATACCTTCCACGGTACGTTGCCCGGGCTGTATTTGCCATCCGCTGTAGCGAAACCCTAAATATTGAGTACGTACTAGGTATGAATGGGATGCTTGCAGCATAATCTTTAATTTGGTTTGAAGCTAGCTATTTTCTGTGTTTGAAAAATAGTAGTCTGACAAAAATAGGAATACCTAAGAAAAAGAAGTTCCTCTAATATAATTCCAAACGATAACCAGTAGCATTCACTTAAAATTTTCTTAGACCCATGCCGTGTTCATTAGCGAATTTTTTATTTATTTCAGAAAGAAATTTCGGTATTTTCACATCGCATTTTAGGAGTCTGACTACAAAATCTGCGGTTTATCGAATTTTCTAAATAAAGGGCAGCCAAATGACGTTTATAGCATAATGGGGACCATTGAATCGATTGCGTACCCAATCTCTAAAAACTACTGCTATGAACGCCATTTTTAAAATTATGTCATGGAAACGAACAATCCATTTTTCCATCGCAGTATTGGTTTTATTAATCATTTGTGATTTTTACGGTCTGTACACGAATAATTTTTATTTTTTAAAACCTGAGAACTATATATTTCCGGTAATTACTTTAATTCATTTTACCTTTTTATACGTCCTAAAATTTAAAATAGATGAAGATGAATTGACCGACCCCCTTATGCGAAATATAGAGTATATGCTCTATGGCGCATTTTTGATCTATGTTTTCAAAACCTCCGAGATTCTGTCTACACTTACTTCTTATGGTGAATTCGTAAATTATGTAGTGCCGGTTACTTTTCTGCCGCTGGGTATTTCAATTTTCGTCTTACACCTACTTCTTTTGGTGTTAACCATAATTGCCATTCACTACCGGAAAGAAATGGTCGGGGAATATAAGTTCGATGACATGAACCAGCATGTGGATTCTTGGGAATAAAAACCATCCTATTACTTTGAAAAACCCGGCCAAATAGCCGGGTTTTTGCTTGTTTTCATAAGTCTCTTCCTTTAAATACACCTATTGCGTAACATTCGCGAGAACAATTGAATATCGAGACCTGTGAATTTAATGCTTTACCCGCAAAACAAAGTCCTTCTTACCGTTACAATAGGCAGATACGGATGATTTATGTAATTAGTTATAGTTGTGTGATACTTTTTATCTTCATTCGTAGACTAGATTTATGAAAAAGATATTGATTATAAGGATGATCTGGAAATCATCAAGTTGCTGGAAATTCACCTCACCAACCTCATATACACGACCTCGAAGGCAACCTACGGCGGTAAAGGACTTAAGATGGCCCTGACGAACGACTACGACCTTATATTGTTGGATCTGACGCCGCCCACTGTTGGTAATATGGACCAGATGAAGTCCGTTGACCTGCTCAAAAGGGAATTGATCGCCAATGTATCCCACGACTTGATAACTCCCCTTGCCGTTCTCAAAGGCTACATCAAGACGCTTCAAATGAAACGGGATACTACGGTATTGAACTAACCCAAAAAGGGAAATTCTTTTATATTAACCTGCCTGCCCATCAACAGACGTAATGGGAATAAACTACCGTCCTTTAGATTTGTTCCATAAGTATAATCTATTATGATGATGTTGAAAAGAGGGG
>JAGXIC010000028.1 GCA_024635875.1 Pricia sp. | reverse complement strand
GTAGAGGGTCATATATCCATAGCCATGGTCGATGCGGATATGCTTGCCGTAACCGGAAGAATTATTATCGGCACGTGTCACTTTTCCGTCTCCCGTCGCATAAATGGGCGTACCTTTTTTAGCTGAAAAATCCATGCCCCGGTGCATCTTACGGGCTTTAGTGAATGGGTCGGTACGCCAGCCGTAGCCCGATGCCATGTGTTTTAGGTCTTCGTTGCGCACGGGTTGAATGGCGGGTATAGCCATCAACAGTTTCTCTTTTTCCGCGGCCAGATCGGTAATCTCGTCAAGGGATTTCGACTGAATGGCCATCTGTTTTTTGATGATATCGAGCCGTTTTGTGGTAGCGATCACCATATCGGAATTATTGAAACCTTCGAGGGATTTATACCGATTTATACCTCCAAAACCTGCCCGTCGCTGTTCTTCGGGAATGGGATTCGCTTCGAAATATAACCGATAAATGTTGTTGTCACGGTCTTCGATATTGGTCAATACCTCTTCTATTTGTCCCATTTTACGGTTCAAAAGATCGAACTGCAGTTCGTAGTTGTTGACCTCGCGCTGCAGGGAAAGTTCCTGCGGCGTATTGATAAGGTTCGTGTTCATTAGAAGGATCAGTGCGAGTAGCCCAAAGAAAAAAGACCCTAAAATAAAAAACGCAATATTACGGTATCGCCGCGATTTTTTCGGTTCTATCTTTCGGTACGAAAGGGTATCTGGATCATAATAGTACTTTACCTTAGACATAATTATTATTAAACTACCGAATTTCCAAATGGCATGAGTATATCCTATTTTTGTGGCGTTAGGTGGGGTTTCACCGAACTTCACAAATATAAAAATAGTTTCTCTTATAACGCTACTATTTGCATAACCTTATATATTTCAATGAACTCCAAAGAAACTAGACAAAAATTCCTCAATTTTTTTAAGGAAAAAGGCCACAAAATTGTATCCTCGGCACCTATGGTCGTCAAAGATGATCCAACGCTGCTCTTCACCAATGCCGGCATGAACCAGTTTAAGGAATTCTTTTTAGGGAACAGCGTGGCCAAAAGCACACGCGTGACCGATACTCAAAAATGCCTTCGCGTCAGCGGAAAACATAACGACCTTGAGGAGGTCGGAAAGGATACCTACCATCACACCATGTTCGAGATGCTGGGCAATTGGAGTTTTGGCGATTATTTTAAGGAGGATGCGATTCGATGGGCGTGGGAGTTACTGACCGAGGAATTCAAAGTTGATAAGGAAAGTCTCTATGTTTCCGTTTTTGCGGGAAGTACTGAGGATGGTCTGGAAATGGATCAGGAAGCCTTTGACCTTTGGAAGGCCATCGTACCTGAAGACCGCATCCTTTTAGGCAATAAAAAGGATAATTTTTGGGAAATGGGCGATCAAGGCCCCTGTGGCCCCTGTTCGGAAATACATGTCGACATCCGATCGGACGCCGAAAAAGCCAAAGTTTCTGGAACATCCTTGGTCAATCAAGACCATCCGCAAGTCGTCGAGATCTGGAACCTGGTCTTTATGCAGTACAATCGGAAAGCGGATGGAACCCTTGAAAATCTCCCTGCGAAACACGTCGATACCGGTATGGGCTTTGAGCGTTTGTGTATGGTTTTACAGGGAAAGAAATCAAATTATGACACCGATTTGTTTACGCCTATTATTCGCGAAATTGAACAGGTAACCAATTCTACATATGGAGAACAAGAAGAAACGGACATCGCCATCCGGGTCATTTCCGACCATATCCGTGCGGTGTCTTTTTCGATTGCCGACGGACAGTTGCCCAGCAATACCGGTGCAGGTTATGTTGTTCGCCGAATTTTACGACGGGCAGTGCGCTACGGATTCACTTTTTTAGATACCAAAGGCCCGTTTATGTTCCGATTGGTCAACGTGCTGACCGATACCCTGGGCGATGCCTTCCCCGAACTGAAGGAACAGCGGCAACTAATCGAAAATGTCATTAAAGAAGAAGAACATTCCTTTTTGAATACCCTGGAGCAGGGCTTGGGGTTGTTAGATCAAGTAGTCTCAGGTACAAAGGGAAAGCAAGTTGATGGCCGAAAAGCCTTTGAACTATACGACACCTATGGCTTCCCCGTGGATCTTACCGCTCTGATTGTACAGGAAAAGGGATTTACTTTGGATGAAAAAGGTTTTGAAACGGCCATGCAAGAACAGAAAGACCGATCGAAGTCCGCCTCAAAAACCAAAAAAGAAGACTGGACGATTCTGACGGAAGATTCAGAGCAGGAATTCATCGGCTATGATTATTTGGAAGCAGATGTCAAATTGGTCAAATACCGGAAGATTACTTCGAAAAAGGAGGGCGAGCAGTATCAACTCGTTTTCAATTTGACCCCTTTCTATCCCGAAGGTGGTGGACAAGTAGGGGATAAGGGCTATTTGGAAGTCCCAAATGGCGATGTTATCTATATTTTGGACACCAAAAGGGAAAACAACGAAATCGTCCATTTTACCAAGAATCTACCCAAACATCTGAACGAAACCTTTACGGCTGTGGTCGATGCGGCCCAGCGTCGGCGCACGGAGGCCAACCACACCGCGACGCATTTGTTGCACCAGGCCCTTCGTGAAGTTTTGGGTACTCATGTCGAGCAAAAAGGCTCGGCGGTACATTCCAAATACCTGCGTTTCGATTTTTCACATTTCGCCAAGATGACGGATGATGAACTGCAGGCGGTCGAACATTTTGTGAATGCACGTATCACCGGGCAACTGCCTTTCGAGGAAAATAGGAGCGTACCGATGGAAAAGGCTTTGGAGCAAGGCGCCATGGCCCTTTTTGGCGAAAAATACGGAGATGCGGTACGCACCGTCCGCTTTGGGAAATCCATCGAACTCTGTGGGGGTACCCACGTCAAGAATACGGGCGATATCTGGTATTTCAAGATTCGTTCGGAAGGAGCTGTGGCTGCGGGCATCCGCCGTATCGAGGCGATAACTTCCGATGCAGTCAAAGATTTCTATGAGGAAAACGACCGGAAGCTTTCCGAAATCAAGCACAAACTTAATAATCCCCAAGATCCGTTAAAGGCCGTGGAATCGCTACAGGAAGAAAATGCCATGCTCAAAAAAGAGGTAGAAAGCTTGTTGAGGGAGAAGGCCAAAAATTTAAAAGGAGAGTTGCAAAACGAACTCGAAGACATCAACGGCATCCAGTTCTTGGCCAAAAAAGTCGATTTGGATGCCGGTGGTATCAAAGACTTGTGTTTCGAAATGGGCAATAATCGCGATAACCTTTTTCTATTGTTCGGAACCGAGCAGAACGGAAAGGCCTTGTTGTCTTGCTACATCTCTAAAAATTTGGTTGCCGATAAAGGCCTGAACGCCGGCACCATAGTCCGGGAACTCGGTAAATACATTCAGGGCGGCGGCGGCGGGCAGCCGTTTTTTGCGACCGCCGGGGGAAAGAATCCTGCCGGAATCGAGGAGGCTTTAGGGAAGGCGAGGGGTTATGTCGATTAGCGTCTACTGAAACCTGCAAGGTATTGTAGTGAAAGCGACCTCCTTGAAGGTATAAACCTGAGTGTTGAATTAAATTCCCCTATACTATCTGATCATCATCAATTTTACGTGATTTTCGATTGGGCAGTATGGTTAAAAGTTCCTCCCTTTGTTTCAAAGGGAGGTGTCAGCTTTGCTGACGGAGAGATTCGTAATAAGCGGTAGAACTGTAAACCATCCAACAGGAATCAGCCAATAGGCTTAATCTCCCAGTCCGCCGAAGGCGTCCATCCCTCTTTGTAAAAGAGGGAAGCTTTTAATCTCTGGGCGTTTAATTCCCCGAAGCTCGCTTCGTATGAGGAGGAAAGTTTGAAAACCTTAGGTTTTCATTGTAAAAACTATCTTCCACTAAATACCTCGTATGCTTGCATCGAGGCAGTTTATTAAAAAAGATTTCTAAAATGAAGCTCCAAACCCAAATCCCCCTAAAAAAAGCGGGCAAACAAATAGACTACAACAGCCAATTACTACTGTTAGGCTCTTGTTTTGTAGAAAACATGGGCAGAAAGCTCGATTATTTCAAGTTCCGACAACTTCAAAATCCCTTCGGTATCCTTTTTCATCCATTGGCTATCGAAAAATTAGTGGCAAGGGCTATCCAAAAAAACTTCTATTCCGAATCCGATATTTTCTATCGGAACGAACGCTGGCATTGTTTTGATGCACATTCCGACCTAAATGATACATCCAAAGAAAATCTGCTAAAGAATCTGAATGAAAGTCTGGAAGCAACTAGATCACAAATTGAGAGAACATCCCATACCATAATTACGCTGGGCACGGCTTGGGTATACCGTCACACCACATCCGGAAATATCGTAGCCAATTGCCATAAAGTGCCCCAACGGGAATTTTCAAAGGAATTACTTTCCATAAATGAAATCGCAGGGAGTTTGGGAAGAACAATCAACCATGTAAGGTCAATCAACAAAAGTATCCAATTCATTTTCACCGTGTCTCCCGTCCGCCATTTGAAGGATGGTTTTGGCGAAAACCAGCGTAGCAAGGCACATCTGATTTCCGCGCTTCATGATGTTCTTAAGACGCGGGTCACACCGAGCGCCCGCCTGTCCCCCCGTGCCGGTAAGGACGGGAATGATAAAGTCGGGCAGGCAGTCGGGGGGTATTTCCCTTCCTATGAGCTTATGATGGACGAACTCCGGGATTATAGGTTTTACGAGCGTGACATGGTTCACCCCAACCTTCTCGCCATCGATTATATCTGGGAAAAATTTAAACAGGTTTGGATTTCGGGAGAAGCTTATGCTACTATGGAAAAAGTCGATGACCTACAAAAGGGGTTACAGCATCGGCCGTTCAACCCCGGTTCGGAGCAGCATCGGAAGTTTCGGGAAATTTTGAAAACCAAGATGGCCATTGTTGGGCGTGAATATCCGTTCATAGAATTTTGATTTATTTCGGCGCAGGCTTGTATGGATAATGGGATGAAAAGGGCTAATCTGGCGGAAAATCGTATTTTTAACAGGAAAAGTAGCATCGATGAAGGTTTTATTTAGAACTAAGGAAGAAAGTAACCAAGAGCAACAGGCGGAATTTCTGAAACTTCGACCTGTAGAGCGTATCTATGCTTTTTTGAATCTAATGGAACGTTTAAAGGATTATCCTACAAAGGCCACTCCAAAAAATAAGGACAATTTTTTGATAGAAATAACCTTGGAAGAATTTTGAAGGGGTGGCAAAACAAAATAGACGGCTTTATCAGGCTCTGCAACGCCCATGATGTGAGAATGTTGATGGTCGATGGCGGTGCAGTTAATTTTCACGGGTATCAGCGGCATTCCGCCGATGTGGACTTTTGGATTGACATGAACCCTAAAAACCTGGAAAGGCTGTTGCAAGTTTTTCGAAAAATGGACTATGAACTAGAAGATTTTCCCGAAGAGGTACGACAAAAAAGACAAAATATTTCGGTTAAATTTTCGCTTTTGGATCTTGACCTTGAACTGATCACCAACTTTTCGGTCAATAAAACATTCGATCAGGCCTATGAAAATGCGAAAGTAGTTTCAATAGGAGACAACCCAGAATTAACCTGGCACATCCTTTCATTTGATGACCTGATAACAAGTAAAATAAAATCAGGGCGTCCCAAAGATTTGTTGGATGTATACGAACTGCAACAGCGCAAACAAGAAGAATAGCATAGACCAAATTCTAGTCTTTTCAAGCCGGCTTTGCGAAAATAGCCTTCATTACCATAATTTCATCCTATGAAAAAAATCCTGATAGGCATACTTATCACTTTGGCGGCGGTGTTCGTTATCCGCTCGTGCTCCGAAGATAAGGAGGAAAAATCTATCCTTCAGGAAAATTCCATGCTGATTCAACAGCAGATCGATAACGTTTCAAAACTGATCGTAACGGAGGGCCATTTTGCCGAGGTCTACAACTACAAGGATTCCAAAGCGGTTTTTGGACCTTTTGTTTCGGCCAAAAAAAAGGCGTTGGTCGTTGTAAATGCGGATGTGACGGTGGCCTATGACCTGTCAGAAATAGATTTTGAGGTCGATGAAGAATCCAAAACCTTACGGATCCAGAGTATTCCCGAACCCGAGATCAAGATCAGTCCCGATTTTGAGTATTACGATGTGACTTCCGATTACCTGAACATGTTCGACGCCTCCGATTATAATAAGATCAAGAAAAACGTGAACGCTTCGTTGATGAAAAAGGTCAACAAATCTTCCCTACTAAAAAATGCCGAAAACCGGCTACTTAGCGAATTGCAGAAATTCTATATCCTGACCAATTCCATGGGGTGGACGCTTGAATATGAAGGAAAAATTGTGGAGCAGGAATCAGGGAGTTTGGAAGATTTACAGGATTTTTTCCTGAAGGATTAACGGGGGGCCATACGTTCGGCGGTACACACTAATAGCATATCAAGCCCTGAAAAAGTTTTGCGAAAAATCGGAACTCCAAAAACCCCCTTCTACTAGTTTAATCCATGTTCGAGTTATTTCACCATCTTTTCTGCCCATGCAATATACTGCTCCCAATCATAATGTGTAACATCATGTTTACCAGTGCGTATGTGATAGGCCACCGTATTTTGGACGGGGGAATTGACCTCGGGCATTTGATTCGAGGTGATGCCCTTTTTGCCGTACAATTCGTAGACTGGCGATGCATAACGGGCCGATAGGAACTCTCCTCGGGGATCCGCCCATTGATCATCTTCGGCGCTGGCCACATAAAGTGGTCTCGGCGCGATCAAGGCGAGTAGTTCATGTTGATCGATAGGAAGGGCCTCTTCGTTTTCGGTGTACTCGGTAAAATTATCACAGAACCAATACGGGAAACTGGTGTTGATACGGCCGACGGTCTCCCCGAACTTCCGTTTGGACAGTGCCGCCCCGCCGCAACCGGAATCGTTACTGATAACTCCCGCAAAACGGGTATCGCTGGCGCCCGCCCATAACGCGGCCTTCCCCAGGCGCGAATGCCCGAACGAAAGTACACGGGCCGAATCAATGTCAGGGTCGGTCTCGAAATAATCCAAGGCACGGCTCATGCCGAAAGCCCATGCTGCGATACTGCCCCATTCGTCATTTTTCGGACGTTCTTGGCCTTCTTTATAGAACAAGCTGTGCAAGCCGTCCGAAAAATCGTTTTTGTCGGGATCGACTTCGCCGTAGTAAAGGGTGGCCAGTCCGAAACCTCCGTCGATAATTTTTTCGATGGCCCAGCGGTTGGTGCGAACGCCCCGCGAAGCTTCCGTGAGGGTATGACCGGTGATGCCGAATTCGGTATTGTCCATCGCCCAAGCTTGTGATACGATTACGTTCGTATCATCGGTTATGGTATGGTTTCCATAAAAATTATATCCGAGAAAAATCGGGGAGGGCTTCCCTGTTTTTGGAAGATAGAGCAGTATGGTGAAGGCGAGGGACTTCCCATTTTTAAACAGGCTGACCTCTACCTGTTTGCGTTGGGCCTTTCCGTCCAATGCATTTTCGGAAGCCTCGACGATGTTGAAGAACAGGCTATCCAGTTTTCCGGGAACTTTGCCATAGACCTGTTCTTCAAAGAAGCGATAAAGCTCGGGGCGTCGGGTATTTTCCCATTCTGAGGTGTCAGTTATTTTCTCCCCATCAAAAGAGGTCAATGGGTCGGGAACCTCAAATTCGGGGACTTTACGCTCATCATAGTTGGGTTCGAATTGTGCGGTGGCCCTATGCAATGGGTAAGCGATGAGAAGGTAGCATATTATTTTTTTCATTTGCGAATTTTACATGAAATATCGAAATCAGGGAGTATTTTATACTAAAACACTAAAACACTAAAACACTAAAACACTAAAACACTAACACTAAACCACCAAAGACCCCTCGATCAATCTTACTCCATCATCAATCAAATGCCCGACTTTGGGATGCTGCATTTTGACCTCCTCTAAATGTACGACGATTTCTTCCGCAAAATCCACATCTCCGTTGGTTTTGGCCAGCTCATAGAGTTCAACGGACAATAGCCAGTCCTTGGGATATTCATTTTTGAGGGCCTCGAAAACTTTGTGATGTGAAATGGTCGTGTTCTTGCCTTCCCGGAAATGGCGTATTTGTTCGTAGTATTTTTTCAATTGGGACTGCTGCTCGGAAGCTTCGGTCTTGATGGTCGTCGATGAAACCTCATGGGTAATAAGGTCAAAGCTGTTGACATCGGCGGGGCCGTTGAAGGCCGATACTATTTTTTCGCCAACGGCCATGTTGTAAGTGCCGTCTTTTACTTCATAGAGCGTTTTGTTCTTGTGGGTAACCTTGCAATGTTTGAAGGTAACCAAGATTATTGCGCCGCTGAGGTTTCGCGTACCAGTGATTATTTCACCGGAGACTTTAATGTCGCCTTCGAATTCTAAAGTAACCGTTTGTCCCTCATATATGTTGTAAGCTTTCAAATCGCGCGGGGCCATATTCTCGATGGCTAAGTTGATGCCTTTTAATTTGCCAATGGGGGAGCCAAAACCGGTCGCATGTTGTTCCGTACCATGTCCGACAAGCTCTTTTTCACGATAGGAAAGTGTCGTAGGGCCTTTTGTCTGAAAATAAACGGGATGGCCTTCATGTTCGATAAGGCTTTCGAAATTTCCAGATATTTGTAGGCCCGTACTCAATTCGATGCTACCCAGTTCTTTGGATGCGATCAGTTTTTGGAGTCCTGTCAATCCACCGGTGCGCAGGGCCATGGTATCGGCGAAGTCTTCGAGTACCTGATTCAGAAAGGCGAAATCTGGAGTAACAAAAAGCTGGGGTTGAGGCTGGGTAATATCGAAGGAGGTATAGGCCGCTTCGATGGAATACGGCACTTTTTTAACTTCATTTTTCATGCACCAGGCACTTTCGCCGATAGAGGAAAGGAGGCCTGCACCATAAATTTTTGGATGTTGGGGCGTACCTATCAGTCCGTATTCTACCGTCCACCAATGCAGGTTACGAATCAGGGCGATCTCGCTGGGTTCGCCCATATTTTGTTGCAGTTGTTCGATGCGTTTTTGGGCGGTATCGATATCTTCCTGTGGTGTTCCTGCGGCCTCTTTTATGATAGACAGGCGCCGCACCGCTTCGTAAAGCTCATAATCTTTAGCGTTTGAAATGGCCTTGCAACCGATTTCCCCGAAACGGCGCAAATATTCTGCGTATTCGGGATTTGCGATGATGGGGGCATGGCCGGCACCTTCGTGAATGATATCGGGAGCCGGTGTATATTCGATATGGTCGAGTTGGCGAATGTCGGAGGCGATGACCAGCACATTATAGGCCTGAAACTCCATAAAGGCCGATGGGGGAATAAAACCGTCTACTGCAACTGCGGCCCAACCAATTTCTTTGAGAATACGGTTCATACCGTACATATTGGGTATGTAGTCAACGGAAATCCCCGTTTTTTCCAGACCGCCCAAATAGGATTCATGGGCGACCTTGCCCAAATAGTCTACATTTTTGCGCATTACGTACCGCCATACGGCTTGATTTATGGCCGAATACTCCTCATAATTCTGGGGCTTGATATACTGCCGTAAATGTTTGGGCAATTTGTCGAGTACGTGGTTGCTTTTGTAGGGCATAACGATTCTTTATGTTCCTGTAAAGTTACGAAAACGGGGAACGCTATATAGATGGAAACCCGCTTGTTTGGTCATACCGACGAAGGAGGTATCTAGTGGAAGGTTTGAACATGACTGGTAGGTCATTTGCTAGATACTCTTCTGTCGAAAGGGGGAGATTTCGCTGTGATCAATAAAAAGAGAAGGACTTGGAACCAGCATAAAAAAGGCCCGCTTTTTTAAATGGCGGGCCAATTCTTTATTTTAGTATGCGCTATAGCAGGATTAAAGCCTTACTTCGCCACCACCTGATTCGGCGGATACTGCATTAAAATTTCCGCTACAAATTCACGAATGCGTTGTTCTTTCTTTTCAATATTTTCGATGTTTCCCAAATTACCGACACCTTTGCCCTGCCAAACCAATTCTTTGCTATCGGTATCGATAAGGTCGATGTAGAGTGAGCCTTCGGTGCGCGTACTGGCGATTGCGCCACCGCCCCAACCGGGACCCCAACCCCAACCAGGACCCCAGCCGCCGCCCCAGCCCCAGCCACCCCAGCCGCCCCAGCCAAAGCCACCGCCCCAGTTGTTGTAGATATCGACCTGCTCTTTTTCCTTGGTAAAAATACTGACCAATAAATCGGGATTCTCAGATTTTTCGAAACCCCTTTTGGACATTTCCGCCTCAATGGCCCTAAGAATCCGTTTTTTGTCCAAATCTGAAATCTGGACTTTATCTATGCCCGTTTTGTAAAAGGCGTAAGATTTGTATTCGGTGAAATTGGTCTCCCTGTCATAATCGGAAAGTACCTTTACCGAAGAGCACGAACTTAAAATGAGCAAGATGAGCATGGGTGCCACTAGTATTTTTAGTGTTTTCATAGTAATTTTTATTTGGAATTCAATCTGTTTCAGATGTAAAAGATATTGTTCAAAAATCATGCCGAACGATACGATTGCTATCATCGGTTCGTTTTTGAATCATAGCCATACGGACAATGCCTACAGCCACTTTCACAACAATAACCACGCTTCAAATGAAATTTTTCGGTAAAAACTTTGTAGCCTTCTTCCGATAGGTAAAAATCACCTTCCGCTAAGGGGATTATTTTCTTCATGGGTCAGGATAATGAGTTTTGTGTTACTATATTGTTGGTGCCGAACGCAATAACTCAATTTTTTACTACTCCAATGACCGCTAGTTTTAGTCGATTTCGATACATTGTCAATACTGAAAGTTACTACTTATATGTGGATAAAAGGCTAAAATTGACAAAAAAACGTACATTCTATGGGTGTTTCCAGTGTCTTTGTCGATTCGGTACAATTGTTGGCAACCTATTCAGGTTATCGATTATAGGGCACTCGTAACAATTAACTTTATAGGTGTTCGTTTAAAAGCTGGACTATGATAGTGATATTCAAACATTTTTTCTACAAAAACTACGTCGGCCTCTCCCTTTGGCCCTTCATCATCTTGAAAAATGATGATCTTAAAGAGGATATTGTGCTGATCAATCACGAGAAAATACACCTCAAGCAGCAGCAAGAACTGTTAATCGTTTTATTTTATATTCTTTATATATCGGAATGGCTTTTACGAACCTTGTTTTATTTGGATAGCTACAGAGCTTACCAAAATATTAGTTTTGAGCGGGAAGCCTATGCCAACGAGAAGAATCTCGATTATCCGGGCGATAGGAAGGCCTTTGGATTTTTGAGGTATTTTTAAAAAAAAATCCCCTCCCTAGCCCTCCCCGGTAGGGAGGGAATAGCCTTTGTCTATTTGTTAATTCCGGTAGTTAATTGAAGAATCCTATCTTTGTACAACCAACATCGGTTATGCAAGAACAATCGGTAAACCAAAAAGTTTTTCTTCCACTTCTCACCAAAAAGCAAATTTCCCTCCTTATAAAAAGGGAAGATCTCATCCATCCCATGATATCGGGGAATAAATTCCGAAAGCTAAAGTACAATCTCCTCGCCGCCAAAAAACAGGGTTTCGATACCCTGCTCACGTTTGGCGGTGCGTATTCCAACCATATCGCTGCTACCGCCTATTCCGGAAAAATACATGGTCTTAAGACGATAGGAATAATCCGAGGGGATGAACTATCCGAAAAATGGGAAGCTAATCCTACCTTACAATTGGCATCCGAGCACGGTATGCGTTTCATATTTGTATCAAGGGACGATTACCGCAACAAAGAAAATCCATCCTATTTAAAAAAACTGCAGCACGAAAATGGTCCCTTTTATTCCCTGCCCGAAGGCGGTACGAATACCTTGGCGGTTCGGGGATGCGAAGAGATTTTAAGGTCTGGGGATGCTGATTTTGACGTGATCTGCTGTGCCGTTGGAACGGGCGGAACATTGGCCGGCATCATTAATTCATCCCTTGAAAATCAGCACGTTTTAGGTTTTCCTGCAGTAAAGGGGGATTTTTTAAGCGAAGATATTCGTAGATTTGCCCATGAAGGGCATTGGAACTTGATTACTAAGTATGATTTCGGTGGTTATGCCAAGGTAAATGCGGAGCTGATCGATTTCGTAAACGTTTTTAAGCGAAAAACACAAATCCCCCTTGATCCAATTTATACCGGGAAAATGGTTTTTGGAATTCTAGACCTCGTGCAACAGGATTATTTTCTTCCAAAGACCAAGATTTTGGCCATCCATACGGGAGGGCTGCAAGGAAAAGCGGGAATGAATATCCTATTGAAAAAGAAAGATTTACCACTACTAATCCTATGATGCGAAAAATTGTATTTTTATTAGTTGCAGGAATTTTTTTTATAGGATGTAAGTCCAAAAAGACCGTGACCGCTACTACGGAGCATCGACTTGAAAAACCCAAGGAAATTAGCGTGGCCAACGAAATCGAAAAAATAGACGATGGCCTGTACGTAATGCCCGAGGATACGGGGGAGTTCATTCGTTTCGATATAGCTTCGCCGCAAGAATACATCGAAACCTTTGCCGGAATCGCCCAATTTGAAATGAAGGCCTACGGTATACCGGCCAGTATCACATTGGCACAAGGCCTTTTGGAAAGTGGTATAGGAAGGGGCGAGCTGGCCCAAAAGACCAATAACCATTTCGGTATCAAATGCCATACCGGCTGGCAGGGCGATTTCGACCATCACGACGATGACGAAAAGGGGGAATGTTTCCGTAAATACAATCACCCCATGTATTCGTATCGCGACCATAGTATCTTCTTGACCGGCCGTTCACGCTACGCTTTCCTTTTCGATTTGCCGAACGACGATTACAAGCAATGGGCGAAGGGTTTGCGACAAGCTGGTTATGCCACGGACAGGCACTACCCGCAAAAATTGATCGCCCTTATCGAGAGGCACGATCTACACCGATACGATACGGCCGTAACAGATGCCGGATATGGGAAACGCCAAAAAGCAGAGGTCGCCATTGCAAGACCGCAATATGCCAGCTACATTGTTCAAGCAGGCGATACCCTGTACTCCATTTCAAAGCGGTACGCGGTTTCCGTCAACGACCTGAAACGTTGGAATTATTTGTACGATAATACGCTGGCGGTGGGGCAGGAACTTACCGTGAAGACCGAAAGTTTTAATAAGTAGGCTGAATTGACATACGACAGTAGACCGGTGATTTTTTAGGCACTGCGTCCAATGAAATTTAAAGTTAAAATCGACTCAAAATCCATGATTTATAAAAGAAGCAGCGCCCTTTTCGCAGAGGCTCGCAACTATATTCCGGGAGGTGTAAACTCCCCTGTCCGTGCCTTTAAGGCGGTCGGAGGTGATCCTATTTTTGTGAAAAAGGCCAAAGGGGCCTATCTGTATGATGAAGACGGCAACCGGTTGATCGATTATATCGCTTCGTGGGGTCCACTTATTTTGGGCCATGCCTTTGAGCCGGTTATCAATGCGGTAATCGAGAAGGCAAAAAACGGAACTTCTTTCGGCATGCCTACCGAAATCGAGACAGAATTGGCGAGATTGGCTGTGTCGATGGTACCGAATATTGATAAGATCCGTTTTGTAAACAGTGGTACCGAGGCCTGTATGAGCGCGGTGCGATTGGCACGCGGGTATACTGGAAAGGATAAAATCATCAAATTTGCGGGCTGCTACCACGGCCATTCCGATTCTTTTTTGATCCAAGCGGGTAGTGGAGCGGTTACGTTTGGGAGTCCGAATAGTCCCGGCGTGACCCAAGGCACGGCCAAGGATACTTTGTTGGCAAAATACAACGATTTGAAAAGTGTCCGTGAACTGGTCGCCGCCAATCGGGGCGAAATCGCGACCATTATCATCGAACCAGTAGCTGGTAACATGGGCTGTATCGTTCCTACGGATGAATTTATCAAGGGATTACGGGAAATCTGCACTCAGGAGAATATATTGTTGCTGTTCGATGAGGTCATGACCGGATTCCGATTGGCCAAAGGCGGAGCACAGGAAGCTTTAGGTATCAATGCGGATTTGCTGTGTTTCGGTAAGGTCATCGGCGGCGGACTGCCCGTCGGCGCTTTTGCCGGAAGTTCTGAAATCATGTCGCATCTGGCGCCGGAAGGTCCGGTGTACCAAGCGGGAACCCTAAGCGGTAACCCCTTGGCAATGGCGGCGGGACTTGCTATGCTGACCGAACTGAACCAACACCCGGAGGTTTTTGACAGCCTATCGAAAAAGACGGAATACCTGCACAAGGGTTTTGATTCCGTATTGACGGAAAAAAGCATCCCTTATCAAATCAATCGCTTTGGCAGTATGATCTCGCTGCATTTTACCGATACGCCCGTAGTAGATTTTGAAACTTCCGCGAAGGGCAATAACGATACCTTTAAAAAGTATTTCCATGGGATGTTGGAAAAAGGAATTTACTTGCCGCCCAGTGCCTTTGAAAGCTATTTCTTGAACGATGCCCTTAGCTACGACGATTTGGACGAGACCATAGCGGGCTTGGACGGACTTCAATTATAGGACGTTCGCTCAGCGATTTTTTATGGCCATACCTTGTTGAATTATGGTGGGGAGGTAAAATATTACATAAAATTCTACGTTGAATTTGTAATCCGATTTATTTAATCTTATTTTCATCAACCCCCAATGTAAATCACCGATTAAAATTATATCCATGCGGAGCTTTAAAATACTTATAAGTGCCCTTATAGCGATTCCCTTATTTTGTATGCTGATTATGTTTTGTGGCAATACTTCCAAAGCCAAAGCCAAACCCGAACCGAAGGCTCTGATCGAGGCTACAAAACCTTTAGAGGTCGTTGCAGATCCCGAAGAGATATTATTGTACATTAAAAATAGGCGGGCACTGCAAGCGGCCTTAACGAGCTATTTTAAAAAAGCGGTTGAATCCGGAGATATTGTAGGCGCTGGGGTAAGCATTGTAAAAGGAGATTCCATAGTAATTTCCGAAGGTTTTGGAAAAAGAAAAAGTGGTGGAAAGGCTAAGGTCGACGGAGAAACAATTTTTAGGTTGGGTTCATTGTCCAAAGGCTTCGCCGGCGTGTTGGCGGCTGACCTTGAAGAGGAAGGAAAAATTCATTGGAGCGATAAGGTCAGGGATTTTATTCCGGACTTTCAGCTAGGCGATAAAACGAATACCGATAAAATTACTCTTGCCCATATTCTTTCGCACACCTCCGGCACCCCGTACCACAGTTTTACCAATCTTGTCGATGCGGGCATCCCCTTAAGGGAAATTGCCGCCCAATTTAAGGATGTAAAACCTATTAGCGAGCCGGGCGCACTCTACAGTTATCAAAATGCCATGTTCTCCTTAAGCAGTGAAATGATGCGGAAAGTGACCGGTGAGGATATCTCGGAAGCGTTGCAGAACAGGTTCTTTAATCCCTTGGAGATGTGTTCCACAACAACGGATTACGAAACGCTCTCCAATAGTCCGGATATCGCCATGCCCCATGTACGGACGCGACGGGGCTGGAGAAGCACCAAATTAACAGATAGTTACCACAACGCCATCGCTGCCGGCGGTATCAATGCCAGTGCGGGCGATATGGCCAAATGGATGCGGTTTTTGTTGGGACATAACCCCGAAATCATGGACAAATCGGCTTTGGCGGAAGCTTTCAATCCACAAATCGAGATTAAGGCCGGCAGAAAATATTACTACCGATGGCCCGGGCACATCACTTCGTACTATGGGTATGGATGGCGAATCCATAAGTTTGCAGAGAAAGATAGTGATACCGAACAAACCATCTGGCACCATGGTGGCAGCGTGAATCACTTCCGAAATGAAATTGCGGTGTACCCTGAAGCCGATTTAGGTATTTGTGTGCTATTGAACAGCAACTCACGATTGGCAAGTACGGTGATTCCTGATCTGCATAAAATCATATCGGGTATTTATGGGAAGGATGTGCCAAAGGCTGCTTTGGATGCCAGTAGCGATTTGGCGTTGGTCGAGTAGTAATGACCGGTCGTACTTTCGAATCATTTTTTTTCCAAAGCTTTTTCAGAGTGTACCATAGACACTTTCTCAATGAGAGCTGACTTCTGGTTAAGACCCATCATTCTTCAGCCATACGGGCGTTGTTTCCGATTGGTGTTTTCGGCCAATAATGTCCTTATACAATTCCGGTCTTCGTGCATTTTTGTATCTCCAACCTCCTGAAAGTTGAATTTTTTCTTTCGTTATTTTTGAAATTGTAATCTCGTTTTCAAAGGATTTTATTTCGGATAAAACCTCTCCATAAGGGTCGATAATCATGGAGTTGCCATTTTTAAGTTGTTTTCCATCATACCCGATCGGGTTTGTGAACGCATAATAAACTCCATTGTCATAAGCCCTTGCGGGCAGCCAACGCATTAGCCAACGCCTACCTTTTGGGCCGTCAAATTCCATTCGTAATGAAACGGGATCGTTTTCACGATTCTGCCAATACTTGTCGGCCACATAGTCTCGATGTGGCATTGCGGACGGTGTACAGCCTGTAACATGTGGAGCGAAAATCAATTCCGCCCCCAAAAGACTCGTTGCCCGAACATTTTCAATAACGTTATTGTCGTAACAAATTAAAATACCACATTTCCAACCCAATAAGTCGAATACGCAATACTCATCGCCAGCGGACATATATTTGTTTATGAAGGGATGAATTTTTCGATACTTTGCGACCAAGCCATCTCCAGTAACGCAGATATAAGTATTGTAAATTTTCCCATCCGATTTTTCCACCAGGCCCGCCAAAATCGGAATATTCAATGCTTTGGAAATCCGAATCAATTCCTGCGTACTTTTTCCGTCCGGCACTTTCTCCGCCAAGTCCGTAATCTGTTTCAGACTTAAATCATTGGTAAAAGTGTAGGCGGTTATCGACATTTCGTGAAAGCTGATCAAGTCCGCACCATTGGATTTTGCTTTTTTCGATAGCTTGCGAATTACCGATAAATTGAATGTTTTATCTCCGTCCTTCGGTTGGAATTGCGCAACTGATATTTTCACGTTCTGATTTATTTTGAATTTGTTGGGTGCTAATAATAATCTAAATTACAGTATTGTATTATGAAATTCATGAATAGATATTGAAAAGTGGTCAATTCAAGTTGTAGGCGTTCAACATAAGTCAGGGTGCCAATTCCGGTCCTGTTGGGTAATTTGTAATTCATATAATGAACTCATCTAAACTTTTTGTTTGAAACCGAGAATTTCGGCTTTTGTGCTCTAATGAAGACTTTTTTTGAGCAGCATAGCCGTAGCTACGGTGGAAGAAAAAGGGAAAACAAGCGTGCAAAATATGAAATTCGCAGCTAATACGAACAGTCTAACCGAGTTCAACCCATACTATTTCCTTAAATGCCGTTCCTAGATAATCGAAACAAAAAAACCGTACGAATTCGTACGGCTTTTTGTCATAAAAACAACTTTTCTATTTGCGGATGCCGTGTTTTTATCTTTTTTGGTTGTGATGCATCCCTTTGCGATGTTTCCCCTTGCGCTGCGCCATTTTCTCCCATTTTACATACTGTTCTGAGGAAAGTATGTCTTTCATTTCGGCTTTTTGGGCAATCTTTGCGTCTAACCGGTCATTTTTCATGGCGTAGCGTTCATCTGAGGTCGGCCTTTTCAATTCCCCACTTTCTTTAAGGGCTTTTCGTTCTTCCATTGTGGCTTTCCGGGTTTTGGCGTTTTGCAAGTATAGCGTTTGAATTTGTTTTTGCTGCCCATCGGTCAGGTCTAGGGCCAAGGCCATTTTTTTGGTCCTTAGGGTGGCCGTTTGTTCGGGGGTCATTTGGTCTAGGCCACCGCGTTGCTGCCTTTCCTCTTTTTGGGATATAGCCGACATACTGGCCATACAAAATAGTACTATAATGACTTTTTTCATGCTGTTTGTTTTATGGGTTCCTGAATTTGATGCTGTTACCGTGCTATGGTTTAATCAAAGAACAAGGTTTATCAATTTTTTAACGCACGGGTTTTTCCGGTAGATCCAAAAAAAAAACACGGAGTAGGTCCGTGCTTTCGTTCAATAAGTAGGTCTGGTTCGTCCGAATTTATAGGGAATTCGGTAGTTTTTTATTGTTCAAGGTCGATGCTCGAAAACTGTTCGATATCAGCTTTCGCGATAGCGACCGTTTGGGGAGTCTGGTCGATGTCGGTCTCATTGTAATAGATTAAGGATGCGATGGCAAATGCCGCTAAGTATAGGAAACTTTTTATTCTTTGGGACATGGGGTGTGTTTTTTAATTTTGATACTAAAATAGTACATAATCGGCCCCTTGAAAATTTCTTGTTGTGAAATGGGGTTTCGATGTTGTCAAAGTCACTCAATTTGTTGTTTGGTGTTTTCAGCATGCTTTTTCATACAGTACGTCGATTCCAAAATGCATCCATCCAAAGAAAATCGAAATAAATACTATCGATTTTCCTTAATAAAATTTCGATGATTTAAATGCTGATAGCGTAACGCCATAAATGTTATCATATGAACTTTTTAATATTTTGTGTTATAAATTATCAATTTGATGATTTTACGATTATTGGGAAACCTCCCAAAAATATCAGTAACAATATTTAGGCATAAGTACGTTATACTATATTCGTGCCCCTTAAAAATTCCCAAATATTTGGTGGTAGGAGTATGTATCAAATAAAAAACCATTTAAGGTAATTGCATAATGAACAAAAAGAATTTTATACTTACGATCGCGACAGGTCTTTTACTTGCCAATGGAGTTTTTGCAAGTAACCTAATTACGGAAAAGGATGATAGGGTCATCAATTCCATTACCTATATAGAGGATGATACGGATTTCGAGCTGGATTTCGATACGGCCGATTATTTGCCGGAAGGTTTCGACCCCTATGAAATCTATGTCAATCTCGATGCCGTTGTCTTTATGGAGGATGAGGTAGTGGATGATGTGAAAACTAAAAAACACCTGCCGGCCAACTTTAACCCTTACGCGTACCCGATGGATGTTGCCGCTTTCAATTACATCGATCAAAATGATACCATTGAACTGGATTTTGATACCCGGGCGTATCTTCCGGAAGGCTTCGATGCTTACCAAGGAGGTGCAAAACCCGCCTTGCCGGCAGGCAGGTAAGAAGCTAGCCTTTCCGATAGGTTGGAAGTCATATTTGAATAAGCTGACCAAAGCCCCCATTTGAAATGGGGGTTTTGTTGTTAAAACAACATAGGCACTACAAACTCGAACATCAGTACCAACAAGCCGACGGAAATCAGGTTCAAAACGATACCCGCCCTTGCCATTTGGTGGACTTTGATATGGCCACTCGCAAAAACGATGGCGTTCGGCGGGGTCGCCATGGGCAGCATAAAGGCGCAACTACTGGCCATGGTCACTGGAATCAGTAGGTAAAGGATGGGAATACCGAGCCCGATGGCGATACCTGCGACGACTGGTATAAGCAGGGCGGTCAGGGCAACATTGCTCATGAGTTCGGTCAAAAACAGCATCATGGCAATGAGGAGGATGGCCGTAAACAATATACTGACCTCGCTTTCCGCAATCGCCCCGGAAACCATATCTACAATACCACTG